>CAZGCX010000005.1:0-25976 GCA_964524585.1 uncultured Anaerolineaceae bacterium | reverse complement strand
GATACACGCCGCCTGGCTGGTTGACGCCGGTGTAGGTCGTGTGCGCTTTGACCAGACGCGTCAACTGCTCGCTCAATGCGCCGTCGTAGCTGGTCGCTTCTTCGTTGAGGATCACCAGGTCCGCCATCAGACCGTGCCGCCGCAGGTAGGTGTGGGCCTGCAACAGCTCGCGCACTAGATTGGCCTCCCGCAATTCGTTTACGGTCACCAGCAGAATCGGATTGTCGCCGGAAATCCCGTAGGGCCACAGCCCGGATTGGCCTTTGTCGTTGGTTGCCAGCCGCTCGGGGGAGGGCCGGAACCGAGCGCTGGGGTAGAGTAAGTAACTGGCCAGCTTCTGCATGCGTCGAGCATCGTCCGGCTGCAGGCGGAGCGTGCGCAGCTCGAGCTGCGCGTGGGTCCACGCCAGATTCAGCGCACGCTCAATCACCATCGGCTCGGAGTACTTCTCCAGCTGACCGCGCACCGTCTGGCGGTCCGATCCGGCGGCGAGAATGAGGTTGAAGTGCGCTCGTTCACCCGCCCCAAGCTCAATCTCTCGCCGGGTACTGAAGATCGGGTCCAGTACAAAGCCTGCTTGCTTGGTCAGCTCCGCGCGGAGCGCCCGGGGGTGAGCCATGGTCTGGCCGCGTCCAATGAATCGCATGCGATCGGTCTCGTATTGCCAATCCCCAGCCAACGGCGGTTCCCCGACCAGCCGCTGCCCGAAGTGAATCGGGGTCTCGTCCGGTCCGCGTGGCCGCCGGTGAGCGAACAGCATCTGCGCCTCGCGATCGGCCTCGGTCTGAACGAAGAGTTTCTGGAATGAGGGATGGGCGCGATCCGCCAGATGCGGTGCCAGCGCCAGTTCGACGTAGGAGGTCAACTGCAGGCGACGGGTGCGCCCGCTACGGTTGAACAGCGCGATCTGCCGGACCTCAACATCGTCCTCTGGCGAAACCACCACCGTGGTCTGTGACTCGATGCCGTTTTCGACCAGCCGATATTCCACTCGATCCAACGCCAGGTGCGCCAGGTAATCGTCGGCCTCGCCGCCAACTGGCTGGTACGCACTCGACCAGACCTCACCGCTCTGCAAATCGCGCAGGTAGAAAAACGATCCCCACCCATCCATAGTGGTATCCGCCCGCCAGCGGGTGAGCTCAAATTCGTTCCAGCGGCTGAAGCCGCCGCCGGCGCCGGTCTGCATCACGACATAGCGTCCATTGGACAGCAGCTGCGCAGTAGGGGAACGGGTATGCGGCGTGGTGAACCGGCTGACCGAACGTCTGACGGCCTGGACCGGGGCGAGTTCGGTCTCAATCCGGGCGGTCGAGACCTGATCCAAGGGCACCGAGGCTGGAATCCGCTCATACAGCAACGGCTCCATGGCACGGACCCGGGGATCGCTGTGGAAGCGGCGCCGGATTGCACCGTCCTGCAGGAAATTCAAAAGTGCCAGGAAACTCATCGCTTGATGGTGGGCCATGTACGCTCGGACCAGCACACCCCGCTCCCCTTCCGGCGTGCGCTGGCGGCTGAAGTCGATCGCCTCGTACAGCCCGTAGTCGCTCTCCAGGCCGTAAGCGGCCAGCCGCGTAAGATTGGTCACGGTCCGCGCCGGACTGACTTCGAGCGCCAGCATCGAGGCGTATGGCGCGACCACCAGATCCTGGTCAAGCCCGTGCTTCAGCCCCAGCCCGGGCACGCCAAAAGCACGGTACTGGTAGGTCCGATTGGCGTCCAGGTCAGCGTATGCCGACTCTGAGATTCCCCAGGGCACACCAAGCCTGCGGGCGTATCGAATCTGCACCTCGACCGCGTCCCACATCGCAGAATGCAATAGTGAGTTTCGAAAATCGCGCTGGAAGATCAACGGCATCAGATACTCGAACATCGTCCCGCCCCAGCTGCTCAATACCCGTCGTCCATCGAGCGAGCTGTAGGGCCGGCTCAGCGCCAGCCAGTGTTCCGGCGGGACATCACCACGAGCGATCGCTACATAGCTTGCCAACCGGGCTTCGCTGGCCAGCAGGTCGTAATACGAGTTGTCGCGACGCATCTCGGACACATTGAATCCGATGTTGAAGATTCGTCGCACGGTGTCGTACAGGAATTCGAATTCGACCTCACCCGCCAGGGCCTCCGCCGCCTCGGCAAGCTGATGGATGTGGTTCAGCGTCTGGCGAGCCCACCCTGAATCTGCCTCGGTCGGCGGCCGGCCGTTCCCAGAGTGACCGCCTGCGAGCTCGGTCAGAGTGGGCCATCGAGGATGATCCACGGCATCCGATTCGGCCTGGGGTTCTGGCAAAGTGGAGGTGAATTGGTCCAGCCAAGCCCCAACCTGCGAATGCAGCGCGCCGGCCCAGGCCGCAACTGGTGAGCTCCCGGATCCCAGACGCTGGGCGAGGTGAGCGGCAGGCTCGCGCATCCGGCCCAATCGGTCGTGCAGGCCGAACTGCGCGCCATTCAGGGCAGCGTTGACGCCCTCGATAGCGATCGTGACCTCGCTGCCGGCCTCATGCAGCTCAAGCGAGTCGATCAGTGTGTTGTAGGTGTCGCGCAGACCCTCGATCACCCAGTCCCCAAGCACCGGGCGGCCGGCCAGCTCGCGCAAACCTGCTGACAAAGTCCACAAACTGGCAACCAGGTTGCCACTGTCCACGGTCGAGACGTAGCGCGGCTCAAGCGGCTGGAGCGTGTCCAGCTCGTACCAATTGAAGAAATGACCGCGAAAGCGCTCCAGACCTTTCAATGTTTCCAGCGTGCCTGACAGCCGCTCCAGCAGCTGGTCCAGCGTCAAATAGCCGAAGTCGTACGCTCCGAGCGTGCTCAGCATTGAGAGGCCGATATTGGTCGGACTGGTGCGCCGTGCCAGCAAGTCCTGATGCGACACCTGATAGTTATCTGGAGGCAGCCAGTTGGTCTGCTGGTTTACGAACTCGTCGAAGTAACGCCAGGTCTTCCTTCCAATGCGACGCAGCATGGTCCGGTCTGAATCCGACAGATGCTCACTGGGCCTGCGCAGCCGCGGTGGACGGTTCAGCCGCCATACAAACAGCGGGCCGATCAACCACGCCAGCAGATAAGGGGCGGCCGCCAGCAGGCTGGCCGGCTGAATCCACCACAACAGCAACCCCGCAGCAGCAGCCAGCAGGCTTCCCAGCGCGGCGTTGATCCAGTAGCTTACCGGTGCTCCGGCCCGCTGCCAGGCGGCCATCTGTGCCGTGGTCCACTCCAGCAGGTCGCGCTTGCTGACCCAGCGCCGGTACCAGACTCGACCCACCGCATCCAGCACCAGCAACGCCTGGTGCGGCAGCAAGGCGCCTTCCACCGCAGAACGAAGCAGGCTGTTCTTCAACTCTAGCCGAGTGGCCCCGCGCTGGCTGGGGATGCGCCCCGCCCAGGTGGTGAGGCGTAAGAAGGGTTGGAAGAACAGCTGCAGTGCGACCACACCGCCGGCGATCGCAGCCAGCGAGGGAGAGAGCAGCCAGGAGATCGACAGGAAAGCCAGTGTCCCGATCGGCACCAGGCTGCGACGCAGGTTGTCGAAGACCTTCCACCGGTTCAGGGCCGAAATCTGATTGGGAACCCGTTTGCCGTCTCGACCGGGAACCCACGGAAGGCACCAGTCGGCGATCTGCCAATCGCCTCGGATCCATCGGTGCTCTCGTCGAGCGTAAGTGCGATAGTCGGAGGGAAAATCATCGAACAGCTCAATGTCGGTTGCCAGCCCGGTCCGCACGTGCGAGCCCTCCAGTAGATCGTGGCTCAATATGCGGCCTGGGGGGAACCGATCACTCAGAATCTGATGGAACACCCGCGGGTCGTAGATACCTTTGCCGTGATAGTTGGCCTCGCCGGCCAGGTCCTGATAGACATCGGAGACTGCCGTGGTGTACGGGTCGGTTCCGACCGGATCATTGAACAACCGGGCAAAAAGGCTGGCGGTGGCGCTGGGCAGCGAAGTGCTCACTCGCGGTTGGATGATTCCGTAACCGCGCTGCACGCGCCCCTCCGGCCCAACCAGCGGTCGGTTGAGCGGGTGTGCAATGGTTTCGACCATCCGCCGGGCGCTGTCGCTGGCCAGCATCGTGTCGCTGTCCAGTGTGATCACATAGTGCACCTTGCGTAGTTCGGCGGCGTTGCCCACGTGGACAAACTTGTCATCGTTCCGCGGCGGGGCACCGGTGATCAGCCGGTTCAAGTCTTCCAACTTGCCGCGCTTGCGCTCCCAACCGATGAACTTGCGTTCGGATTCGGCCCACTCCCGCCGGCGCATCAGTAGGAAGAAGCAATTGGTGTGGTGACGTTGATTCAATGACTGCACTTGCTGCACGGCGTGCTGCAGCAGTGCCTGGTCTCCTTCCATCTCCTGGGTTGGCGAGTCGGAATAGTCACCGAACAACGCGAATAGCAGGTTTGGATCCGAGTGAGCCAGGTAGCGAACTTCCAGCTTCCCGATCTCCTCCTCGATCGTGCGTTGGCTGTCGATCACCACCGGAATCACGACCAGGGTCCGATGTTGCTCTCCAATGCCGCGCTTGGCGAAAGACAACTTGGGCAGGGTCCAGGGCGGAATCAGGAGGGTGATCACCAGATTCACGAGCTGCAGCGCCAGCTGGCTGGCCGGCAGGCTACCGGCCAGCACAAACAGCGCAAGTTCTCCGCCGCCTAAGCCGTTCAATTGACCGATGCCAGCGGTGGCCGCCAGCACCAGCGATCCGGCGATCGCCAGGCTTCCCAAGTACACCAGCAGGTAATGTCGGCGGGCCCAGCTCAAGGCGCGCAGTCGCCGGATCTCGCGCACCCCCAGGTGCTTCAAGAGCGTTTGGCGGCCCTGATCGACCAGGTAGTAGCCCACATGGCGTACGGCCGATTGAGGAACTGAGTCGCTGACTGCCGCCAGCGCCAGGCGCAGCACTTCTTCGACCACCTGGATCTCCGGGATCTTCCCAGCCTTGGCGATTTCTTCGGTGGCACTGCGGTAGCTGTCCCGGGTGAGGAAATCCATCTGCCCGTACACGCCATCGGGATCGCGCCGCAGCACTTGCTCAATGCTGCTTTGTCGCTCGAAGACCTCCCGCCAGTCCAGCCGTGAGAGATTCCTGAGGCTGGTTATGGCATTGCTCAAGTACAGCTGAAGTTCGGCCTGCCTCATCTGCTCGGTTTGGGTCAGCTCGGGCAGCTCCTGCCCCAGAATTCGTCGCAGCCAGCCCTGCACCGACATCAGCACCAGTTCCTCATCGTGCAGTTGCCCGAGCAGATAGAAGCCGAAGTTTTCAGAAGGTTGCGGGAAGCTGCGGGTGAGCTCGGCCATCGCCAGATAGAGCTGATCCGGATCGCCGCGCGAGACCACCAGCAGGCGGTAGGCCCAGAACTCTGCCAATTCGGCCTCAAACATCCTGCGGCGCACTTCCTGGGCCCGCTGTCCGATACTCTCGGCCAGCACCAGTCGCAGCATCAGCGGCATGGCCCATAACTCCCCGGTGGAAAGCGGCGATCCCTGCTGGTAGGCCTCGAGGTAGGCGTTGATCTCGGCCTCGCCGATCAATCCGGAGGAGTGTCGGACCAGCTCCTTTGCCACCCGGTACACTCGCGGCTCAACCGTGGACGGCCCGCCGGTCCGTTCCCGCTCGACCTGTGGCAGCTCGTGGAAGAAGCGCCTGCTGAGGCCTCGCTGGACTTCGGCGATGTGCCCGTCGACCAGGTAGGCGTTGTCCAGGATCCATTCACCGCCGGGGTACATGGCCTGGCCGGCGCGCTGGGCGGCTGACAGATCCTCCCGGACCTCAAGCACCATCCGCTTGTGCTCCTTCAGCGCCTCCAGCAACGGCTCAGCCTTCCCATCACTCGGGCGAAGCTGGTGCTGCTCCGCCAGTTGCCTGGCGTGGGTTGCCATCTGAGCCGGTGTCAGTGGGCCGCCGCCGGGCAAGCTGAGCGGGAGCTGCTGTTCCACGCCGGGCGGGACCATAAAGACCGCCGGGTGCGGGTCGCCAATATCCTGCAAGACCGGGATAGCACGGCTGAGGCGGGAGCGTCGAGATTCCAGCAGCAGCAGTGCCTCGTCGGCGGCTAGCCATTCCGGCCTCGACTCCAGCAGGCGCCTGAGCTGACTGCGATAAATTGACCAGCCGATCATCCAACCGGCGAGCGCCCCGGTCAGGGTCGTCCCGACCAGGAAGCCGACCGGTTGCCGGGCCACCAGCCCAGCCCCAATGAACCCGAGCAGGGCCCCGGCTCCGCTCCACAACGCCGACCGGGGCCAAATGACCGAGGAGAGCCGTAGGCCGCCGCCGCGACGGCGGACGGCAATCACCCCGCGGCGGTAGCGGCGACGGCCAAGCTCGCCAAGCGTCGCGGTGGCGGATTCCCAGGTATCGAAGTAGCTCAGCAGAAAGGGAAGTTCGGTCAAGGCCTAATGCAGGCGCTTCAGCAGATCTTTGGTCCCGATCGGGTGATAACTGGCAAGCTTCCCGTCATGGATAACCGCAAAAACCCCATAGGCGGTGGGCGATCGCTTGCGCAGCTCATCGCTGTCGCCCAGTTCTATGGCCTGAAAGTCCGCACCGATGTGTGCAGCGGCTTTGCGCACCGCCTGGACGGATCCATCAATATACGGGCACTGGCGAGTAAACACGACGGTCAACCCCGGACCGAAGGCCGACGCGCGGTCTTCCCAATTGGCAGCCAGCCTGGGAAGCGGGCCATCTCCCGTTTGCAGTGCCATCAGATCGAAAGACGGCGGCGCCTTCCCCACCGATTCAAAGCCGTGCTTCTCGAACAATCGCTTGCCTGCCAGCCAGGTACGGGTGCTGGTAAGCATGACTACGCCGCGCATCCCGGCTGCGTTTGCGTCATCCAGGCAGGCCTCGAGCAGCCGAGTTCCGTAACCCTTGCCCTTCCCGCTGCCCACCACCCACAAGCAGTGGATCACCATCTGGCCGGGCGCCTCGACTGCACGCCAGGCTTTCTCACCCTGGATGTATTCGATGAACCCCACCGACCGCCGGCCGTCGTAGAGGATCTTGATCTGGAGGCCCTCGGCAAAGCGCTCGCGAAGCCACGCCAGTTTCTTCTGATACCCGGTGGAATGTGGTTTGCTCTTGTAGCAGAAGAACCCAAGCTGCTCGACGTTCTCTGCGGTGACGGTCTCAAGCCGGATCGGCTGGCTCATGTCAGCTCCACGGCATCCGCTGCCGCTGCTCTCCGGGCCGGTAGGTGCGCAGCGCAAATGCCGACCAGGTCTGGTTAATGGAGATTAGTGTGACGTACTTCCGATCTGCGCCTCTCAGCGAGTCCCAGCCCTGATCCCGGGTCAGATCGGTCTGAATTCCCGAGCTGCCCTTGGGGAACGAGATCCAGAGCATGCTGTCCGGCCGCATGGCGGCCAGCGCCTTCGGCCGCATCGCTTCGAAGGCGGCCCGGTCCACCGCAAAGATCTGTATCCAGTCGAAATCGCCCTTCCATTCGGTCGCCAGCTCCACACCTTCGGGAAGCGGTTCCAATTCCTTCAGGTAGCCCTCCGGTGCGTTGATGATTGCGAGCCGGAAACCCGGCTTGAGCTTCAGTTTCTTGGCCAGCGCACTCACCGTCAACTTTGCCTCCCCTCGACTCGGGCCAAGCACCCGCTCCGGAATCGCCGGCCGCTCGCTCGGGCCCACGCCAGGCGCTGTGGCAGCACCGAGAATAATGAAAGATACCGCAGGTTGACCCTCAACCTGTGCCAGAGTCCCGTATCACTCCCAGGTAGACGATGTAGTCCAAATCGCCCGGTGAGTATCCGAAGTTGGTCAGCATCACCGCCGCTTCGCTCCGGTGGGCAGTGGCGTGATTCACCTGCTGCAGAATCGGCTGCCACATGGGGTAGCTGCGAGGCTGGCCCTCGGTCGTGGTATAGGAGATCACTTGCTGCAACCGTTGCTCGGTGAGGCGACTCATAAAGCCCCTCGTTTCCCGATCCAGCTCATCCCACCGGGCACGTACCGACGCCAGATCCTGGAATGGCTCCGGGCTCAACATGCGCTCGGGCGAGTTTCCCTTCCAGCGTTCCAGCCAGATCCATTGGGCGCTCATTTGGTGAACGAACGTGTTGCGCAGAGAGCCGTAGCTGGGGCCAGCGTCGGCAACGAACTGCTCGGGTGCCAGCTGCTCGGCAGTGTCCAGCACTCGCTGGTTGGCCCAACTGGTGTAAGCATAGAGGTCTTGAAGTATCGTGAGAATCATGGGTTTGGCTCCTTCCAGAATACTAATCCGATCTGCAGGCGCCGGCCGTCCACGGACTTGGTGAAGTCGCGTCGGCCCGGAACGCCAGATTCACCACGATTTGGAAAGATCGGCCATCAAAGGCGGGATAAGGTGGGGCGGTCGCTTCGCGCGATCTGCGCGTCGATAGACAGTGCTGCCGCGATCCGCCGGCAGTACTTTACCAGCTAGGTAGCCTAGGTGCGCGGGTGCGCTGCTAGCGGGAGAGAGAAGTAGAAAGTGCTACCGACGCCGAGCTGGGAACGAACGCCGATCTGGCCGCCGTGCGCCTCGATGATCTTTCGCGAGAGGTACAGCTCCAGACCACCGGAATCCTCCTGATCCTCGCCGGGTAACAGGCCAAGTGGGTGTTTGGCAAACACTGCCGGCTCGGCCGCAGTGGGAATTCCCGGTCCCTGATCGGTGACTTGGACGGTGACTTGGCCGTCATGGACGACTGTGCTGACAATCACCGGGCTGCCGGCTTCTGACATACGAATCGCATTGCGTATCAAGCTCTGAATAGCCTGCAGCAGACGTGGCCCGTTGGCGCGCACAGATGGAGGACCGTTGCCCGGCGCATAGGCCACCGGAATTCTCTTTTCGTCCGCCTGTTGTTGGGCGGAGTCCAGCGCCTGCCGGATGATCCGCTGCAGATCCACCTCGTCCATCGAAAGTTCAACCCCGCGTTCGAACCTGGCTGCCTCACTGAGCCCGCTGACCAGGTCTGACAATTCCTGGGCTGAAGCACGTGACCGCTGCAAGGCGGTCAACAACCGATCGGTGGACGGCGATTCGTCAGCCGCTGCCGTGGCCAGGGTGCCCAGCAGCTCCTGCAACGGATTGTACAGTCCCTCCGTCACACTCGCCACAAACCGCTCACGAGTACGAAGAATGTCCAACTCGGCCCGCTCCAGCATCCGCCGTTCCGTCACGTCCCTGGTGATGCTGGCCAGCTTGGAATCACCGTTAGGCCGGATCGAGAAATACCGCGTCTCGAGCGAGCGCCGGCGACCGTCCGGCCGCACAATCTCGCTCTCGGTCGCCCGGCCCAGATCGGTGTCCTCTTCACTGCGCATGTACTCGGCAATGCGCTCCTTGGTTTGAACGTACGCGTCGATTGTCCGCCGGTCGGCCGGCATGAGGCGAAAGAGCACGTCGAACAGCGGCTCGCCCGCAGCCTCGGCGCGAGTGATACCGGTGATACGTTCCTGTCCGGGGCTCCATTCCTGGATCAGCGCGTTCTCGTCGATCAAGACGATCCCATCCGCCGAATTGGTCAGGATCCCTCGCAATAGTCGCTCCCGCCGGAGCTCCTCATCGGCTGCACGCACGCGCTCTTTCAGCACTACCGTCACCTCGTTGTCGGCGCAGGAAAACGGGGTCCGGACCATGTAGTGACCTACATGATCCTGGTTACCCCCTTGGACCCCGCAGCTCCAGAATAGCGGCTCACCGGCTCCGCGTCATGATGTCGGGGTCACGGATCCGGCCATGACTTTGACCTTAACCCAAGAGTACTGGTCAATCCCACGCCGACCGCGCTAGGGCAGAAGTCATAGTGCGATCCGTGACCGGCAGGCCATGACAACCCCACGCAGCTTGACTATGCTGAACCGTGGCGCCATTTCCGGAGACCGTATTACGCGGAGGAGGACAGCATGAGGCTCGAGCACGTCGTACACCGAATCGCCACCGATTCGGAGTTTGCGGCATCCGTGGCGGAGGACCCGGCGGCCGCGCTGCACAGGGCAGGCATCGATCTACGCAAGGGGGAATCTCAGGCATTGCTGGCTGCACTCCGTGCCCGCACGGGCCAGAAGAATGGACCAAACGGGCGCACCTGGTTTGAAACACGCTTGGGGCGAGACTTGGGACGCGACCAGCTGCAGGGCCGCACCTGGTTTGAAACACGCTTGGCGCGAGACTTGGGAAGCGACCAGCTGCAGGGCCGCACCTGGTTTGAAGAGCAAATGGAGGCGGATCCCACATAGCAGCCGGCTCCAGCATCCTCAAGAACGTACAACACGCCTGGGTAGCCGCTGGCGCATGGCCGGACTTCATCGGTGCCATGCGCCAGTCGCTTTCTCCAGGCGGTTCCGGAGACTCGCAAACCAGCTCGGGACACCCTCCTCTGCCATTGGCCTCGCTTGCCGGGTGGTGCTGCCAGGCCGCCGGGGGAGCACCGGAGGACGCCGACCCGGTGGCGGCCGCCTGGTTGCTGCTTTACGCCTCGGCACACCTATTCGATTCGGTGCAGGACGGAGATCCACCGGACAAATGGTGGAGTACATTGGGCAGCGGCGTGGCGATCAATGTCGCCTGCGGCTTGCTCACCAGCGCCTGGGCAGTTCTCAGCGAAATCGAAGCGGGCTGGATTCGGTCGGTGCGAATCGATTTTGCGCACACCATCCTTCGGATGGGCAGCGGCCAGCATCTTGATCTGACGGCAAGCCAACCCTCCCTCGAGAAGGCGTGGCAATTAGCGGAGGCAAAGTCTGGAGCATTCTTCGCGCTGGCCTGCCGTTCCGGAGCCCGCGTCGCCGGTGCCCCTCCAGCGCATGTCGATCGCTACGGAGATTACGGCCTCAATCTAGGATTGATGATGCAGATCGCCGACGACGCGGCGGATCTCCAGGCGGCGCCAGAGACTTTCCAAGCGCCGGCACTTCCTGTGGCATACTCGTTGGAGACCGCCTCGCCGAGGGATCGCCAGCATATGGCAAGGAGTTTGGAAACCGGCTCCGATCGGGTGGGACGGGAGCAACTCCAAGCGACCCTGGCCCGCAACGGCACCGCACTCTATCTCAGCACCAAGCTGGCCCAGTTCCGCGCACGCGGCGTCGCTGCCCTGGAGAACGCCAGTGCACGGCGTCCCGCAGCCGACAGACTCCTGAGCCTGCTCGAACAACTGACATCTGACAGCTAGACCCTCCCCCACCGGGATGAACAGTTCAACCGTCCAGAAAGCCCGCGCATCGTTCCCCTTCGTGCTCTCAATCCTGGCGCTGGGGTTGATCGTATTCACTACCCGCCAGATGCTGGCCACCGGCTATGACGGCATCGAGCTCAATCCGCTGAACGGCGAGGTGCTAAGCGTCGATCCGGAGGGGCCGGCAGTGGGAAGCATCGAGGTTGGCGATCAGGTGCTTCAGGTGAGCGACATTGCGATCGCCCAGGCATCGCCGGTGTTTGCAGATGGCCGTCCGGGGGACAGTCTTCGCTACCTGGTCGAGCGTGGTGGAGCCCGGTTTGACACCACAATCAGCCTGCGGGGCACCCCCACCGGTCTGCTGGTCCAGTACCTGGTAACACCGCTGGTGGCTGCCAGCTTCTGGGCGATCGGAGTGGCGGTCGTAGCTTTTGGGCCGCGGGGGGCACAAACCCGCCTGTTTCTGGCCTTCACGCTGGTCGCCAGCAGCACCCTGGTCACCGGCTCAATCTCGGCGGAGGGCCCGGCCTGGATCTCGACCTTGTTCAACATCCTGGTGTGGTTCGCCGGACCGGTTGCGGTGCAACTGCACCTGCGGTTCCCGGAGCCGGTGCGAGACCGGCGGCTGGCGCGGCTGCCAGCCGTGCTCTATGCCCTGGCACTGCTTGGGAGCCTGCCGTTCTTCCTTTTCGGGGCGCAGGAAGTGCGTGCCAGTGCGCTGATCTCCCCAATCTTTGTTGGTGAACGGCTCTTCCTCTCGACGAACCTGCTGCTGGTGGTGCTGTTGTTGCTCCATGCCTACCGCTCAGCCAGCAACGTAACGGTGTTGCAGCGGGTGCGCCTGGTTGTGCTGGGAGGCGGGCTGGGTCTGCTGCTGGTGATTGTTTTGAGTCTGCTTCCCGGCGCCCTACTGGCGGAGCCGCTGATCCCGTATGACTACTCCTTCGCATTCCTGATCGCCATTCCGGCCTCCTATGGATATGCCATTGCCCGACATCGCCTGATTGCCTTCGAGCGGTTTCTCAGCCGCGGAGCGGCCTACACCCTGGTGTTTGGTCTGCTGGCGGCAATCTACCTGGCGTTGGTGCGTCTGATCCCGGCGGTACTACCGGAGGGGTTCTTGGGAACCCCGCTCACCGACATGCTGCTGATCCTGCTGCTCGCGGCGACTGCGGTGATGCTCTACCGGCGTATCGAGGCCATCGTCGATTTCGCCTTCTACGGCGGCTGGTACGACTACCGCACCGCCATCGAGCGGATCACCAGCGAGCTGGAGACTCTGCACGACAGCGAGACCCTGGCCGCCACCCTGGGGGAGCGGCTGCAGGGCACACTGCTGCTGCAGAGCGCTTGTGTGTTTGTGGCCACCCGCGATGGATCCTTGCGATTGAGCCGGACCTCGGGCTGCCAGTTTCCGAGCGAAGTCGGCGCCTCGCTCACACTCCCGCTCGACGGCACGCTCATCCGTCAAATGGGAGAGAACAGTACGATCCTGCGCGGCGCCGATTTGGTGACTTCGACCGCCGATCTGCCGCTCACCAAAGAAGAACGGCTGGCGCTGCCCATGCTTTCGAACTGCCTGCTGGTTCCAGTCCGGGGCAGCGAAGGATTGCAGGGGCTACTGGCGCTCGGAGCACGCCGCGGCGGGGAGGAATTCAGCGCCGAAGACCGCGCGATTCTCAAACAAGTGGCGCGCCACTCAGGATTCGCCATCGAGACGGTGCGCCTGGCGATTGAGGTCAGACGCCAGGCCGAAGAGGTGCGTCGACTGAATATGCGCTTGATGCGTGCACGCGAGGACGAGCGCAAGGCGCTTGCCCGCCGATTACATGACGAAGCAATCCAGGCGCTGATTGGCTTGAATTACCAATTGGCCCACCTGGCAGACAGCGAGACTCAGCCCCTGCGGGATGAGATTCGACTGATCGTGGAACAGCTGCGGGGCATCATTCGCGATCTTCGCCCGCCTGCGCTGGACACTTTCGGACTGGTGACCGCAGTTCGGACCGAGATCCGAGAGCGAGATGGCCGGACACCAGGGCACACTCGAATTGACCTGCGCTTGACCGGTGACAGCGAGTTGAACATCGCCGAAGACGTCTCGGTCTGCGTGTATCGCGTGATCCAGGAAGCCTTGAGCAATGTCGAACGGCACGCCGAGGCCAGCAAAGTCGAGGTCCAGCTCATTCTTGATCCAGAGCAAGTTCAGGCTGTGGTACAGGACGACGGACGCGGGTTCAACGTACCGAAGCCGCTTGGTGCGCTGGTGGAAAGCAACCACTTCGGGTTGGTCGGCTTGCGGGAACGAGTGCTGCTGCTTCGTGGTACGTTGGAATTACACTCGGTGCCCGGTGAGGGAACCACGCTCCACGTGCGCCTCCCAATGCTTCCCCGCGACGATGAGCGGTCCTGAGCCCCGCCTGTCGATTCTGAACCGATGGAGATGCAACCCGTGAGCCAATCCCACGATACGATCCGGGTCTTGATTGCCGACGATCATCCGGTGGTCAGGACCGGCATCCGCGATGAATTGGCGAAACATGCTGATCTGGAATTGGTCGGAGAGGCCACTAACGGTGACCAGGCACTGGAGCTGGCTACCAGCCTGGAGGCCGATGTACTGGTGTTGGACATCAACATGCCGGGGCTGCCAGCGGTGCGGGTGGCGCGTGAGTTACAGGATCGACAAGATGCACCGCGGATCCTGGTGTTGAGCGCCTACGGGGATTTAGAGTCGGTGCTGGAGATGCTGCGGGCCGGGGTACGCGGATACATGCTCAAGGACGAAGATCCGATCCGAATCCCGGAAGGGGTGCGTGCGGTGGCCAACGGCAGCCGCTGGCTGAGCGGTGAGATCGGCGGGAAGATCGCCAGGAACGCCGCCCGCGGTGCACTCGCTCCCCGGCTTACGCCCCGCGAACTCGATGTGCTGCAGTTGCTGGCGCTTGGCCGAGACAACGAGCAGATCGCGACCCAGCTCTCGATCACCGAAGGCACAGTCAAGAATCATGTGACCAGCCTGTACACCAAGCTGGATGTCAACTCCCGGGCTGAGGCCGTTGCCTGGGCCTGGAAACACAGGATTGTGAAGAGCGATGAGATCGACCCGAGGGGAGCTGGCGACCAGCGAGGGTAGAGGTCGCTAACCAAGCCGCAGGCTGAGGAGCCAGGGGACAGTAGATCGTCCTGGCCTGTGCGGTAGTGCGGTGGGGTAGGCGGTCGGGACATGTCTGAGCCGGCCAGGTTTATCGCAGCAGGCTGCGGGCGATGACCATTCGGTGCACTTCAGACGGCCCATCATAGATACGAAACGCTCGCGCCTCGGCATAGAAGTCGGCCAGCGGCAAGTCATCTGAAACGCCCTTCCCCCCGCAAATCTGCAGCGCACGATCGAACACCCGATTCACCGCCTCGGCGACGAACACTTTGCAGATCGAGGTCTCACGCCGGGCTCGCTGGCCTTCGAGCAGCAGCCAGGCAGCCTGGTAGACCAACATCCGTCCAGCGTGCAGGTCGATCTCAGAGTCCGCCAGCATCCATTGCACAGCCTGATGATCGGCGACGGGACCGCCAAACGCTTGGCGCTGCTTGGATTCGCGGATGGCGATTTCGAGCGCCCGCTGCGCGGCACCTAACCAGCGCATGCAGTGCGTGAGGCGGGCCGGTCCGAGTCGCTGCTGGGCCAGAGCGTAGCCGCGGCCGATCTCACCCAGCAGGTTTTCGAGCGGCACCGCGCAATCGCTGAATTCCAACTCGTAGTGGCCGCCCAGCCAGGGTCGGCTCAGTCCGCCGATGCGGCGGACGATTTGCACTCCGGGGGTGCCAGACGGCACCAACAGCATCGAGGCGCCTTCCGCCGGCGGCACGCTCGGATCGGTGCGAGCCATCACGATGTAAAAGGCAGCTCCCTGGGCGCCGCTGACCCACCACTTGCGCCCGTTGATCACCCACCGGTCCCCCACCCGCTCAGCGGTGGTGAGCAGCATCTTCGGGTCCGAACCGGCTCCAGGTGCTGGCTCGGTCATGGCGAAGGCCGAGCGGGTCTCGCCGGCCGCCAGCGGCTCGAGGTATTGCTGGACCTGCTGCGGGCTGGCGGCCAGCTGCAGCAAATGCATGTTTCCCTCGTCCGGCGCCGAGCAGTTGAGCACCAGTGGGCCCAGCAGGCTGCGGCCTGCGGCTTCAAAGATGGGGCAGATCTCGAGCACGTTCAGCCCCAGCCCGCCCAGTTCCACCGGCAGCTGCGGTGCGAACAATCCAGCCTGCTTGGCCTGCTTGCGACTGGCTTCCAGCGACTTGCTGTCCAGCCCGCCCTTCCGGCGCACCTCGTCCTCCAGCGGGATCACTTCATCCCTGACGAACGCCTCGACACGTTCCCGCAGCGCACTAAGTTGTTCCGGCCACTCGAATTCCATGTCACGACTCCCGTATTGGAATTTTCACCGAGCCTCCGGTAGAGTCAAGCCATGCAGTTGCGAGAGGCGCTGGCCGAATGGGTGTCGCAGACCGTCGGAGCAGAGGTGACCATCACACGCATGACACCGCTGGCCGGTGGCGCCTCACGCCAAAGCTGGAGCGTCGACCTCTCAGTTCAAGGCGGCGCTGCGACCGGCGACTACCAGCTCGTGCTCCGGCGCAATCTGCGGTCGGAGATGCAGTCTGACGCGCTTACCCGCCAGCAGGAATTCGAATTGTTGCAGCTGGCCCACCGGGCAGGAGTTCGGGTGCCTCGCCCGCGCTGGTTCGGACAGCTTGTCGATCAGGACCGAATCCAACGGCCGTTTCTGCTTATGGACCGGATCGAAGGTGAGTCAATCGGTCCACGGGTGGTGCGATTGCCCGAGTTGGCGGCCGTCCGCAGTCGACTGCCGGCCCAGATGGGCGAGCAATTGGCGCGCATCCATGCCCTGGCCCCAGAGCCCGCGTGGCTGCCTCGCCCCCCTGACAGGATGGCGCCGGCCGAATGGATCTTGCGTCGTTTGCGGGACCTGGCAGCGGAGATCCAGATCGTCAATCCGGCCTACGAATTCGCCATGCGCTGGCTGGCGGCCAACCAGCCCAAGGCGTACCGCACCGTCTTGGTTCACGGTGATTTCCGCATCGGAAACATGATCATCAATGTGGAAGGGTTGCAGGGGGTCATCGATTGGGAGTTCGCCCACATAGGCGACCCGGCGGAGGATCTGGCCTGGCCGGGGCTGCGGGACTGGCGTTTCGGGCAAGATGCACTCGACTTCGGCGGTGTTGGCCAGCGAGCAGACTTCTACGACGCCTATCAGAGCGCGGGCGGAGGGCCAGTCGATCTGGAGGCGGTGGGCTATTGGGAGATCTTGGGCAATCTGCGTTGGGCAATTGGCTGCCTCTCACAGGCGCGCCGTCATGTGAGCGGCGACGACCCCAGCATCGAACTCGCCAGCCTAGGCCGCCGGGCTGCAGAGATGGAACTGGAGTTCCTGCGGCTGATCGAGCAAGCCGAGAGCACGACCTCCCAAGGAGGCATTTGATGCAGGACCCACCCACCTGGCAGCAGTTGTTGTCCGCAGTTGATGCTCATTTTCAGCAGGAGCTAATCCCGTCCATCGATGATCCAGGCCTTCGTTTCCGTGCTCGGATCGCCGCTAACCTGCTCAGCGTCGTGGCCCGCGAACTCGAGCTCGGACCGCGGCAAGCTGCAGACGAGCGCCAGCGGCTGGTGGCGCTGCTCGGAGGCGAGGCCGAGTTGGCCGGCTTGCCAGAGCTCACGCTGCGGCTTATTGACCGGGTGCGGGCGGGCGATTTCGACGACGGACCGGAGCAGACCCGCCTGATGGCGCACCTGCGGGCCACCGCCACCGAGCGGCTGCGGATTGCCAATCCGAAGTTCTTAGGGCGGCTGGAAGCGGAGGACGGATCGGACCGAGCCTAGCTTGCGGGCCGGTCTGAAAGCCGAGGACGGATCGGGCCGAGCCTAGCTTGCCGGCCCGCCTGGAAGCGGAGGTCGAATCAGCCGGCTGGCCGCCTTCCGGGCGCGTTTCATTGTGCTCATGGGAATTACGCTCAAGCGCTCCAGCCAGCTGCGCTGTAATGCGGCCGGCTCGACCTGCTCTCCCAACTTCACAACCGAGGCCGCCCAGGTCAGCCCGGCGCCGAATGCCACGAACGCCAGAGTGTCCCCCGGCCTGGCGCGCCCTTGTTCGATGGCCTCGGTGAGCGCAATCGGGATCGAAGCGGCCGAGGTGTTCCCGTAACGATCGATATTCACGAACACCCGCTCCTCCGGCAGCCCCACATAGCGGGCGGCGCTGTCGATAATGCGCTTGTTGGCTTGGTGCGGGATGAACAGGTCAATGTCATCCACCGTCAGGCCGGCCTGGGCAATAGCTTGATTGAGTGCCTTGCCCAAGATGCGAGTGGCGAATCGAAAGACCTGCCTGCCGTTCATGCGCAGGAATTGCAATCCGGCATCGACCGTCTCATGGGTGGGCGGGGCGGTCGTTCCGCCTCCTGGCAGGATCAGGTGCTGGGCGCCTGACCCGTCCGAGCCCAGTACAAATGAAAGTACACCGGACGGTTGGTCGGTGACCTGCATCACCACCGCCCCTGCCCCATCGCCGAAGAGCACGCAGGTGCCGCGGTCGGTGTAATCCACAAAGCGGGTGATCAGCTCGACCCCCACCACCAGTACGTTGTCGCAGGCGCCGGAGCCGATGAACTGCTGCGCAGTTGAAATGGCGTACACGAAGCCCGGGCAGCCGGCCACCAACGTGAACGCGCCCACGTCTTTGGCTCCCAACGCGTGCTGCACCTGCGAGGAGATCGGCGGCGTTAGGTAGTCCGGGCTGGAGCTGGCGACGATGATCAGTCCCAGATCGCGCGCCCGTACCCCAGCCATATCGAGCGCCTTGCGCGCAGCTTCAATGGCCAGACCAGAGGCAGTCTCGCCCGGAGAAACCACCCGGCGCTCACGAATTCCGGTACGGGCGACAATCCACTCGTCAGTGGTATCGACCATTTGCTCCAATTCGCGGTTGGTCAATACCCGTTCCGGCAGATGCTTGGACCAGCCGACGATGTTCCCGTAGCGCTCTCCCATCAAATTGATTCTGCCACAGTTTTCTTTCACTCCCTTGACGCCCGCCAATCGCGCCGGAATAATGGGCAGCAGAGGACGGATGCAATGGCAGAGATTCAGGCATTTGACGGTTTTCCCCCTCAGACCTTCACCTTCTTCGAGCAGATCGCCGCCAACAACAATCGGGAGTGGTTTCAGGCACACAAGCAGGAGTACCTGGACTATTTGCAGGCTCCAGCGCTGGCATTCGTGGTGGAATTCGGCGAAAAGCTGAAGGCAATCGCCCCCGGCATCAACTTCGACACCCGCACCAATGGTGCCGGATCGTTGATGCGCATCTACCGCGATGTTCGATTTAGTAAAGACAAGAGTCCCTATAAAGACCACCTGGGCCTGAACTTCTGGGAGGGAGCCGGCAAGAAAGAAACCCCCGGGTTTCACTTCTGGATGGACCGGCGTGGCGGGGCGGTGTATGGGGGTTTCCATGGCTTTCCAAAGCCCTTTCTGGCGGCCTACCGAGAAGCCGTCGCTGATGACCGGCTGGGAAGGCGGCTAGAACAGATCGTGGCCAAGCTTGGCTCTCAGCCTGGTTTCGAATTCGGCGGCGAGCAGCTCAAGCGGGTGCCCCCGGGCTATCCGCAGGATCATCCCCGCGGCGAGCTGCTGCGCTACAAGGGGCTGCACGCCAAAGGGCCACTGATCAAACCCGAGCAGTTGCAGTCGCGCCGGGTGATCAGGACCTGTCTCGAGCATGCCCGGATGCTCACTCCGCTGCACCAGTGGTTTGTTGAGGTGGATCAAGGACTGCGCGCCTGAACTGCCACGCACGCAACCCAGCGTATCAAGTCACACCGAGCGTCGCTCATGCGCCTCCCGCCAGCCCAGCTCTTGACAAACGAGGTTTCACAGGTTATATAGATGTGCATCTATGAGTTCCGAACCCGTTCGACCCGATCCGACCGTCTTCGCCCGTGCGCTGGCAGATGACACGCGCCAGGGAATCATGAAGCTTTGCTGCTGCGAATGGCGCTCGGTGGGCGAGTTGGCAGAATCACTGCAGGTCACCCAGCCGACTGTATCGCATCACCTGGCGTTTCTGCGGGATGCCGGCCTGGTCCAGGTGCGGCCCCAGGGCCGTCAAACGTTCTACCAACTCAATCAAGATCAAGTGGCGGTCTGCTGCGGGATGTTGATGCTCAGGTTCGCCCCGGAGCGACAGGCGCCGCTCAACATGCTATGAATGCACCCTCTTTTTTTCGAGTTACATATAGATGCCCGTCTATTCAATGTCGAAGGGAGGTGAGACGCATGCAGCTGCCACGCTGGACACTCAGACGCGTTGCCCACTGTTGCGAGGGGGCCTGTTCCACGCCCTGAGCATGGCGTAAAAAGGCTCGACCATCGGGGAGACCATGGCTCCCCGATACTTTTATGGTTGGGGATTGACCATCACCGCGCGGGATGCTATCCTGATTTGAATTCATGGAGCGGGAGCAGACTTCGGCTTCCCATCCTTCCGGACTTTCAAGCCAAGGGCACCAGCTGAGTTCTTCTGATCAAACCCTGACCATTTCAGAAAGCATCGAGGCAGCACGAACCCGCCTAATCTCGCTTGCCGGGTTGCTAGTCGCGTTGGCTTTCTTCTCTATCGGTGCGGCACAACTGCTCGCCGATTCTCCAACCCCCACCCCGTATCTGCGATCACTGCTGCTCGGCGCCCTGGTAGGCGTGCTGGCGCTCGGGCTCAGTCTATTGGGGTTGCGCCGGATCAGCGCCCTATTGCTTGCTTCTGGTTTGATTGTGGTCACCACCTGGCAGCTGCTAGCCTATCAACTTCCGTTTGAGATCGGCCTGGCCAGTTATGTCGGAGTGTTGTTGGTCAGCATCGTGGGCGCTCGCCAGACCGAAGCCCAACTTGCCACCGCCGCGACGGTGATCTGCAGCCTGTACACCTACCTGGCAGTTCCGGCCGAATCTCCGAACCCCCAGGGGATACTGGCGATTTGTGGTTTGCTGGCGGCCACCGGCATCACGCTTTCCTGGCTGCAGGACAACCTGCTGCGCGCCATCGGGCAGCTGGAGACCTCCAGCGCCCGCCTGCAGCGACTCTCGCAACAAGATCCGCTCACCGGCCTCGGCAATCGGCGGCTGTTCGACGAACGCATTGACCGGCAGCTGCCGTACATTTCGCCTGAGCGGCCGTTGGCGCTGGTGATCATCGACGTTGACCAACTCAAGACCATCAACGATCAACATGGCCACCCGGCCGGCGATAGTGCGTTGCAGGCCGTGGCCGACGCCATCCGAGCTTCTTCGCGCGATAGTGACAGCGTCGCTCGCCTGGGTGGAGATGAGTTCGGGATCTTGCTTCCGACCGGTGGGATCGTCGGAGCGCGGCGGGTGGCGGATCGAATTCACGCCCATCTGAAACATTGGAGCAACAACGGGGTCCCGCTCTCAGTCAGCATCGGGGTCGCCCAGGCCACCGATCCGAACCTGGACATGCGGCAGCTGCTGCACTCAGCCGACTCGGACATGTACGCCGGCAGGCGAGGGGTGTTGGCCAGCAGCTCGTCAGGCGACTAGCCCGGTCCCCTGGCCGGGATCGTCATTCGCCGGCCGTCACCACCTGTTGAGCAACTACCAGCGGGGTGTTCGGCACCCGGTCCACCAGCCCCAGAAACTGCGATACCAATGGGTGGTCCACTCCGTTCAAATCGGCCAGCCAGCGGGCACCGACTGACTGGTAGAGCAGCTCAATTCCGACGCGGAACGGGCCCGGCGCATCCCCTAGGTCCAGTGAGTACTGAATGCGATCGCCGCCGGCGACGAAGTCGGGGTCGTCGAGTGCGCGCCCGTGTACCTGGATGGACTCCACCGCGCGGAGCGGATCATACCCAGCCGGCAGCAAACGATTGTCCTTCAAGTAGCCGCTGGCGCTGAACAGGCTGGTGCCCGGACCGCCGGCGGCGTGCTCCAGGATCGCCTCGTAGATCTGGACCTGTTCTGGCTGCACAATTGCCTGGTAGTGCCGCTCGAAGGTGGTCGGGTCCCGGTCGCCGTCGTCCTGCAGAATGAGCCCGTTCGAGTCGTACCCGCCGGATTCAAAGACCGTCTGACCGTTGGCATCCTCCACCCAGAATCGGATCCATGCTCTTCGTGAGGGGAAGCCAGTTGGAAACTTGTGACCGCTCAAGTTTTCGAGCGCAACGTCCACCGTCAGCCTGCTGCCGGAAAGATGCACCTCTTCCAGTTCCAGGTTTGCGGTCTGGCTTGCCAGGAATTCCTGCCCGGCCTGACGGCTGCCGTCAAATTGGGCGGCCGAGGCGGTCAGCCCGAGCTCGTCCACTGCTGCGGAGAGCAGACCAAGCATGTAGGCATTCCCGCCCTGGAAGCTGTGTTGGGCAAACGGGCTGCGCGGGAACGGGCTGGTATCGGCGATCCGCACCCCGCCCTCCGCATCGGGCATGTGACAGTCCTGACAGGTCTCAGAGCGGCGATGGCTGCTGTAATACCACTCCAAATACGTCGTTTGCACCGGCAGGTTGGAACCGGGAACGAAGAAGGTGTGACAGGTCGCACACAGTTCCGACTGGGCGAGATGTAATCCTTGGGTTGGCACGTAGCCGGAGGCGGTCTCCATGATCTGCGATTGATCGTCGTCGACGGTGTACGGCCCAAATAGCACGCGCCGGCCCGGTTCCAGCTCGGTGTCCACCGCGAACCCGCCGTTGTAGCTCTCCCGAAAACCGAGACGTTCCTCCCGGATCTGGTGACACAGAGTGCATGAGATTCCGTCCATCGCCAGGTTATGCAGCGCATTCTCGGGACTCAAGTAGCCATCACCCAGAATGGCCGGCTGCTCGCCGTGGGCAAGATCGGTGAAGCTGGCCATCGGCATGTGGCAGCCTGCACACAACGCCTCGACTTCTGCGGCCTGATCCGCTTGATCGCGGAGCTCACGCACCAGGCTCGCTTGCCAGAACGGGTCCCGAGCGGAGTTCGCCATCATCGATGAGCGCCAGTGTCCGGCGATCGAGACATCGGTTCCCGCATCGTCCAGCATGTACTGATGGCACAGGCTGCACACACCGGAGGCTGCAAAGTAGCGGCCCCGCTCCTGCGAGAGTTCCAGGCCAGCTTGCTCCGGCACCGAGCGGATGGTCGGGATTGGGGTGGCCGGTGGTGGCGGTGTCCGGGTCGGCGCGGCGCGGGTCGGGCTTGAGGCGGCGGTCGGCGGCTCCGAAGGCTGGCAAGCTACCAACGCCAGTAGCGCCATTCCGCCGCAAATCAGGCTCCCAAGGAGTTTGCTCCGCGCCGGTTCCGGGCGGCCCGCTCTCGGAACTCGCATTTGCGGCCGAGTAGGCAGCGAAATGTCCATCAGGAGTTCAGCTCTCACTCAGCATCCGTCGAGCCGCGGATCGGGCGATCTCCACCGCGAAGTTTGTGCCCCGGTCCCACGGGTAGACCTGGCTCATGCTGGCAAACCACAACCCCGGCATCGGAGTCTTCAGATCCGGAATCGAACGGGAGTGATCTACTGGGGGAATCGGCTGAGCATATGCCGTGCGGAACAGCCAGCTGTGGTTCACCCAGTCCGCGGTGAACTCGGGATTGACCCGGGCCAGCGCCGGGGTAAAACGCTCCAATAGTTGTTCTTGTGTCATCTCGAAGTACTCGTGGGTTGGATCGAGGTAGTCACCGCAGTACAAGATGTGCTCACCTCCAAAATGCTCCGGCCCAACGAAGTTGGTATGCTCCACCAGCGAGAGGAACGGAAACCCTGCTGATTTCGGGAGATTATGCCAGTAGTGTCCAGCGGTCGAGAGACGGTGTTTTAGTGACAGCACCATCACCACCGCCCCCATCGATTTCAGATCGAGCAGACCACCCAGATAATCCTGCGGCAAACTGGGCGCCAGCTTGGCCAGCAGCGCCGGAGAGCTGGTCACCAGACACTGGTCGACATCCAGCGACTGATCCCCGACCACCAGTGTCAGCCGTCCATCAGCGCTCCGTTCGACGTTCTGAACCCGGGTATTCAACTCGATGTCGACTCCCAACTGGCCCAGCCGTGCGGCGAACTCGTCCATGAATGCCTGGAAACCTCCCTGGAAGGTTCCCAAGCGCGGGGTTCGGGCCTTGAAGCGGGCCCAGAACCAGGCCATGTTTACTTCCCGATAATGCGGCCCGAACTTGCCGATCAGCAACGGCTCCCAGAGCGACCGATAGGCGCGGCTGCCACCCCGCGCAGGGAGCCACCGATGCGCAGTCACCCGCTCCAGTGGCTGCCAGCGCGCAAGGTAGCGCAGGTAGGCGATGACCATCCCGACCCGAACCCGATCAATGAACGGTATTCCGGGAAAGCGCAGGACCGCCAGCGGTGAGTCCAGCGGATAGAACCCGCCGTCGTGATACACCACGGTCACCGGCCGCGGAAATAGCACCCGGTCGCTCCAGCCAAGCTCCTCAATCAAGCCCAGGATGTGTCGATCGGAGGCAAACCAGTGATGGTAGAAGCGCTCGACCGACCAGTCCCAGCCTGGCTGCTTGAAGCCGGAAGCCAGGCCACCGACGTAGCTGGCCGCTTCAAAGATCGTCACTTGCTGTCCGGCGCGGATCAAGTCGTAGGCCGCCGACATCCCGCCCGCTCCGGCGCCGATGATCGCAATCCGCTTCACTCGTGCGCGGCTCCCAGGCCATCAGGGCGCATGGCGGCTGTCCGGTTCATTGGGTCTCCACCTCAGCCTGGATGGCGCGCCAGCTCACGCTGTCGCGAGCCATGTAGTAGGCGCCCAGCGCCGTGATCGGGAGCCACAGGGCCGCATGCAGCACCAACGTGTATCCGGTGGCCAGTGCCTTCGGAACTCCGTAGGCGGCAAGCACCGCGATCCCTGGCGCGTCGAAGGTGCCGATATAGCCCGGCGCGGAAGGGATGGTCGTGGCCAGGTTCACAATGCCGTTCATCAGCATCAGCGCAAAGAAACTGACTTCGAACGGAAAGGCGTGCATGACAAACCAGTACTTTAGAGTCTCCAGCAGCCATATCACCACTGAGCTGAGGGTGACCATCGCCACCTGGCTTGGAGATCGCAGCGAGGCCAATCCGTCCAGGAAGCGGGCAGCCAACTCAGCCGCTTTGGGCCGCACTGCCTCCGGCAAGACCCGGTCGATCACCCGCTTCAGGGCCCAGTTAGCCCGGGTCGGATAGATGGCCAGCAGCAGGAAAATCACGACCGCCAGCAGAAAACCTACCGCCCCCAACACGGCCAGGCTGCGCAGATCGCCCACCAGGCCAGCGTCGGCTGTTACCCGAGCCAGCTCGGGCAGGTTCAGGAATACGAATCCCAGCATCACGATGCCATCGAAGCTTCGTTCCACCACAATGGTGGCCAGCGAAGCGCTCATCGGGATGGAGCTTTTGCGTCGCAAAATGTAGGCCCGCAGCACCTCGCCTGCCCGGGCCGGATAGACGTTGTTGCCCATGTAGCCGATCGCCACGATCGGAAACGCGGCGCGGGTCGAAATTTCCCCGCCCAGCGGCCGCAACAGGTAGTGCCAGCGCCAAGCGCGAGCCCAGACTGCCAGCGCGTAGGCTCCGATCCCGGGCAACAGCCACCACAGCTGCGCCCCCTGGATGGCTTGCCATACCTGTTCCAGCCGTAAGCCGCGCAGCGCCAGCCACAGGAAGACGGCGCTGATGATCAGACCCAGCCACAACTGCCATCGTTTCATGCCGCGAACTGCTCCAAAGCGCCCTAGCATACATTAAGCGCGGGAAGACAAAAACCGGGCGATGGCCGACGCCATCCGCCCGGCTTGTGAATTGAAGGGCAGGCCTCAGCCCCCGATGTACGACATCTCGACTTTGGGGAGATCGACCGTCTCACTGGACCGGATCTCGGAGTATCGGTCGTCCCTGCGCCTCCATATCGCTCCGATTTGATCCAGAATCTGCTCGTCGGACGCACCCGAACGCAGCAGCTGGCGTAGGTCGTGTCCGTTGACTGCGAACAGACAGGTGTACAGCTTCCCATCGGCCGATAGGCGGATGCGGGTGCAGTCGCCACAAAATGGCTGCGTGACCGAGGCAATCAGCCCGATTTCGCCGCTGCCGTCCCGGTAGCGGTACCGGTTGGCCACCTCGCCCCGATAGCTCGCTTCGACCGGTTCTAACGGCAGCTCGGCGTCAATCAGCGCGACGATTTCCCGAGCGGGAACCACCTGAGCCAATTCCCAGCCATTGGTGTGCCCGACGTCCATGAACTCAATGAAGCGCAGGACATGCCCGCGTTCGCGGAAGTAGTGGGCCATCGGCAGTACGCTTTCGAGATTGACCCCGCGCTTGACGACCATATTGATCTTGAGTGGCGAGAATCCGGCCTGTTCGGCGGCGCCGATACCATCCAATACGCTTGCTACCGTCGCGCCCACGTCATTCATGGCCTGGAAGGTGTGCTCGTCCAACGAATCCAGGCTGACCGTGAGCCGGCTGAGGCCGGCTTGCTTCAGCGCCTGCGCTTTTTGCGGTAACAGCATCCCGTTGGTGGTCATGGTCAGGTCAAGTCCTGGGAGCTGCGCCAGCTTGCCAACCAGCAGCTCGACCTCTCGCCTGACCAGCGGCTCGCCGCCGGTCAGCCGGATCTTGCGCGTACCATGGCCGTGGAAGAGTCGGGCCAGTCGCTCAATCTCTTCAAAGGAGAGCAGTTGCTCGCGGCCGAGGAATTCGAAATCGCGGCCGAAGATCTCCTTCGGCATGCAATACACGCAGCG
>CAZGCX010000004.1:0-27272 GCA_964524585.1 uncultured Anaerolineaceae bacterium | reverse complement strand
CGATAGACCGGGGCCACCAGGAAGTTAAAGGCCTCATGCATGATCTCGGCCCAGTCTTCCGGATCGAGGTTCTCGGCCATCGAGGTCGAGCCAGTTACATCGCAAAAAAGGATCGTGACGACGCGCCGCTCGCCATGCATGCTGCTGCTCGCCTGCGCCTCGCGCAGCTTGGCAGCGTACTCTTGTGGGATCGGAATCCGGGAGCTTGAGTCGCTCACGCCGCTACTGGGTTCTCTTCAACCAGTGGGCCTCGATTCCCTCTGGCGGCGCATGCAATGACTCGTCGGCGTAGCACCAGATCCAATCCTCATTGGGTTCGAAGGACTGGATCACACTGTGCCCGGTTTGCTCATAGTGGTTGTGCATGTGGTGATTCTTGGCCAGATCGCAGCATCCGACGTAGCCGCAGGTCATGCAGATCCGCAAATGCAGCCACTTGTCGCCGAGAGCCAGGCAATCGGCGCACCCCTCGGTACTTCTGGGGGTCACGTTGTGAATATCCTCGAGGTGCTTGCACTCGCGCAGCGCGGTGGACCCGGTCCACAGTTTGCGAAGTGTGCGATACGGCTCCAAATCGGCCGATTCTGGGTTCTTTCTCATTTTTCTCTCAGCGCGCGAAAATGGCGCTCACCGTGAACGTATTTTAGCGTGACCGATCGGTTGAATCGATCGAAAACGCGCAGAGTCTGCCGCGTCAAAGGCGGACCAGGTGGGGTTTTCTTCCTAGCCGAGTGAAATGGCGCCATCTCGGCCGCCAGAATGTGGCGGGAGTTGGGGCCGCTGCTTGTGATGGAGCAGGCGCCGTCAATCGAGCGCTAAGTTTGCCCCTCGCCTCTCGAGCGAAAGGCGCCGGCCAGGACCACCAATCCGAGCAAGATCAGGATCGCCGGCCATCCGACCGCCAACATGTCTTGAACTTGCTGGTTCCCCTGCGCCAGGCCGGTAACCACCAGGATGACCCCTGGAATCAATGGCCACCAGCGGGTTTGCCCGCGATACAGCGCGTCGATGGCGTAAATCGCAATGAAACCGAGTCCCAGCCCAATCGAATCGAGATCGCCGAGATTGGTCAGCGAGCGGCTTCCGATGTTGCCCAGGCTCAATCCGAGCAGAATGCACCCCGGGATCAGCAGGCCATACGCCGAGCGATAGAAGTATCCGGCGACGAACATCCCGCCGATCACCACCATCCAGATCTCTCCGCTGAAGTCTTCGACCAACTGCCCAGCCAGCAGCGCCAACCCGAGAACGATCAGCACCGCTCCGGCAGTGGCCCGTCCACTTGTGTTGCTCAGCATGGCACCCTCCTCACTCTTAGGGCCGAGATGGTTCATTGCTCAGACTTAGGCCGACGCCAAATGGTCCATGCCAGGGCGTTCGACCCAAGGAAGATCACCGATGAAATGCACAGACTGGCGATGTTCTGGCTGATTTCGTAATCGGGCCATACGAATCCGATCCAATACAGCACAAACACCAGCCAAACGACAGCGGTGATGATGGTGAACGCCAGTCTCCACGTCACTCCCGACCGCGAATCCATTCTCTAGATCTCCTTTCCCTATCCCGATCGCCTCGATGCCTACAGCTGATAGCTGAAGCGGCGTATGCCGTACGCAAAGAAGACCACCGACATAGCCAGCAAGACCAGCAGCGGGAGCATGACGTCGCTAAGGTTTCCACTGCGAAACATCAGGTCTGTGTAGCCGTCCATCGCCCATGCGATCGGGGAAAGGTGCCCAATGGTCCGCATGATTTCCGGCACCGCCTCCAACGGCCACCAGGCGCCCCCCAACGGAGCCAGGGTCATCCCCAACAGCATTGCCAATCCAGACGCCTGCTGTTCGCTGGTAAGCCGGCTGCCGATGGCAAACGAGAGTGCAGTGCTGGCCAGAGTGAAGGCGACCATGATAAGCACCAACGCCAGCAGGTCGCTGCCGAAGTTGATGCCGGCAATGATCCCCACCGTAAATACCACCAGATACTGGACGATCCCCAGTGCGAAACGACCCAGGATCTTGCCACTCACTAGCTGTGTGCGCGAAACCGGGAGAGTCGCCAGTCGCTGAATCGTTCCCTGCTTCTTCTCTCCAACCAGGATCCCCATGGCGCCCAGCACAGTGAATAGACACATCATGCTGCCCATGCCGGGCACCGACTGGTTGAATCCGCCGATATCTTGAGTGGAGGTCGGGTCGACCGCCGCCTGAGCGGTCTGCTGGTAGGTCACCGAGACCGGTTTCTGGTCCCACAGCTCAGTCGCATGTCGGTAGACCGCGGCTGAGAGATCGGTCTCCATACCCAATTCGTCAGCCAGCTGCGCCGCGGTCTGCGCTGCGATCACCGATCCGTTGACCTGGGTGAGCGCGGCCTCCACCGCCTGACGTACGTAACCCGGCGTGGTGAAGTCCTCGATTGAAACATAGCGGACGCTGATCGGTTCCAGACCTCGAACGGCTTGGGTGAAGCCCGCCGGGATCTCGATCAGCGCTGTGGCATCGCCGTCCTTCACGCGTTGGATGGAGGCCTCAGCATTCAGCTCTGGCTGATCGGACAGGCCACAGAAGTCCTGGGTGTCATTGACCGTAGGACACAGCACCAAGGTGCCGTAGGCCTCCCGGATGCTGGCCAGGAAGCTCTGGGCGACATCGCCCTGGTCATGGTCGATCACATCCACCCGCACCCGATCGGGGCCTTGGCCGCCGGGGATGAAGACCCCCAGAACCACCGTCATGACGATGGGGATGACCAGCAACCCCACCAAGTTACCGCGGTTGGACAGGAAGACCCTCAAGTCGGTGCGGGCGATCTGCAGCACCTTGCTCACTAGGCGACCTCGAATCTGCGATTGAACAGCCAGACGCCCACCACGTACATCACAACGCCCTGGATGAGCAGCACGGCCAAGTTCAGGCCGATACCACTTTCCCCGGCGGCCAGAGTCTGAAAGGCTTCTCTGCCCCAATACACGATGGAGAAGATACTGACCGCCCGGGGAAGCGTGAAGCCGAAAGCCCCTCCAACTACCCCCATGGCCATACTGGTTATGGGCGCCAGTATCTGCCCCTGCTCGGGGGTCTTGGCGATCGACGCCATCAGCATTCCAAACCCGGCAACGGATAGCGCCACTGAGAGCAGCAACCCGACAATCAGGACCAGGTTGTCTCCCCAGATCAGGTCCAGTTTGCCCTGCAGGATGCTCCCGACCAGTGTCAGCGCCAAGATCAGCATGCCGAGCTGCAGCAGCACCACCACGAACACCCCGGCCAGGTTGCCGGCCAGAATCAGTGAGCGTGGTGTCGGCGAAATCACCATGCGCTGGAGCGTCCATTGCCGACGTTCGTTGTGCAGGCCTAACACGCCGAATTGGGCAGTGAACAGAGCGAAGAACATGGCCTGCCCGGATCCGACCAGAACCAGGATGGCGCGGGCTGGGTTCTCGGTCGACGACTCCTGCACCGATTCGGCGTCCAGCGACACCGTATTGCCTGCTGGAGTGAAAGCGCAGGCGAAGATTGCACTCAAATCAGATTGGGATGCCTCGGCAAGTATCGTCATTCCACCGGAGGCCTGCAGCTCCGCAAACGTCGCGGCGACCGCGATATTGCCGGTAGCGATCTGATTGGTGATGGCCTCGGCGATGCTGCGCACCACGCCAGCGGCGATGGGACTACCGCTGTTGGCATACACCTCGACCGCCGAGGGCTCAAGATCCGGATGCACCACCGGTATGTAAGAGATACGCTGGCTGAAATCCTCCGGAACGATGATGGCCGCGGTGTAAATGCCGCGGTCTACGGCGGCTTTGGCGGCTCCGGTCGTGTAGGTCGCGAGATCGGCCACGTCATGCTGGAATTCAAGTTGTCCCGCATCGATCAGGGAGTCGGCCAACGCACGATCAAAAACCACCGCCTCGGTGATCTGATCGAGACTCATGCCGCCGGAGGCTGAACCGGCCTGGTTGGTCGTTTCGCAGCTCGCCAGGCCGTCGTCTGAGGCCGGCTGTTGCCCCGCCGCCTCGGGAACTAGAACTGATACGAACGTATCGCCGTAAGCGATTCCGGCCGGTCCGGGCTGATCCAGGTTCACGATCGCGACTGGAATGTCTTCGATCGGTGAGTCCCCACTCCCCAGGCCGCCGAACGCCAGCGCCACGATGGTCGAGAGCATCAGCGGCGAGGCGACCATGATCAAGATCAAGGTTCGGTCGGTGAAGGTGGTGTAGAGCTCTTTCCAGACAATGGCCCAGATTTTCTTCATCGGGTGTAGCCGGTGAGGCCGGTCAGTCCCGCAGGGCGCGGCCGGTGAGATTGAGGAAGACCGCCTCCAGGTCCGGCTCTCTGACTTCGACCGATTGGATCTCGAGCCCGGCATGCTCGGTCAGCTGGATGATCTCCGGCAAGGCTTTACGCCCGCGCTTGGCATGGATCAACAGCAATCCGCCGACATTGGTCTTGTTTTCCCCCTCCGCCCCCGGCGGGTCGTATTGCGCCTGGGTCACGCCCGGGACCTCACTCTGCAGGCGAGCCAGCAACGCGTCATCTACCGGCTGATCGCCTACCTTAAAGACCAGCTGGTCTTCCTCGCCGACCATCTGGATCAGCTCGCCTTGTGTCCCGAGGGCGATGATGTCGCCGTGATCGATGATCCCGACCCGATCGCTCAACTCTTGGGCCTCTTCCATCAGGTGGGTGGTGTACAGCACGGTCATCCCGTACTCGTCTCGCAGCTGCATGACCTGATCCAGGATGCGGCGCCGGCTCTGCGGATCGATCCCGACCGTGGGCTCGTCCATGTACACCAGTTGCGGGCGGTGCAGCAGGCCGACTCCGACGTTGAGGCGTCGCTTCATGCCGCCCGAGAAGGCATCCACCTTTTCCTTCTGTCGATCCTTCAGGCCGACGAAGTCAAGCACTTCATCCACCCGTCCGGCCAGTTCGCTGCCGCCCAGTCCGTACAGCTTGCCAAAGAAGTCCAGATTCTGACGGGCGCTCAGGCTGGGGTACAGCGCCACTTCTTGCGGCACCACGCCCAAGAGCTTTTTGGCCTCCAGCGGCTGCTTCAAGATCGAGTAGCCGCCAATGGTGGCGTCCCCCCGAGTTGGTTCCAGCAATCCGCTGATCATTGAGATGGTCGTGGTCTTCCCGGCGCCGTTGGGCCCCAGCAGGCTGAAAATCTCACCTTTGTGGATCTGCAGACTGATACCCTTGACCGCCTGGACCTCCACGCCGTCTGTCCCGTGGTAGGTCTTGGCTAGATCGAACGTCTCAACCATTGATTCCATGGATCGTTTCCTTGCGCGCAGCGACCTGGCGCTTCTTGCTTACGCCGCAATCGGAAGATGCGGGCTCACATCAGCTCACCTTCGAGCGGGCATTCAGGCTGCCACCTCGTTCGAGCCTGGCTTTCAGTTCAGATGCACTGATCTCGTTGAGTTAGCTCCGGCTGGGAAGTGCAATGCAGCGATTATAGAGGATCAGAACGGGGATCTGGAGGAAGTTTGACTGATCATGCGCTGACGAGAGTCAGCGAAACCGGCGGCCGGGAGAAGAATCAGTGCTCAACTTCTAGGGAGCAATCGGGTGAGCCGGGTAGCTGGTTGCGGGTGAGTCAGGCCAGCGGTGACTCGCCGGCCGTCTCCGGCTGGAAATACGGATGCGTGCCGCGCGAGTGGTCAGTGGTGTCCACGATCGACCGGACCGACGGCACAGCTTCGGTGATCATCTTCTGCACTCCCTGGCGCAAGGTGACGCTGGCCAAGCCACATCCCTGGCAGCCGCCGCCCATGGACACATAGGCGATGTCGTCGCGCAAGTCGAGCAGGGTGACGTGCCCGCCATGCAGCGCGATCGCCGGATTGATCTTGCTTTCGATCAATTGGTGGATTTCGGCCGCCGCCGGTTCATGCCACAGCGGATTCGGATTGTCCATCTCGAAACCGCGGTCCGGCTGGTAGTCCAACCGGGCGCCGTCCAGATAGCGAGCGCTTACCGGATCGACCAAGAGTTCCAAGCCGTCCTGGGTGAAGGCCAGGTCGTCGGGGCCGCGAAGCGGCTCTGGAATGAAACTCAGGCGGTACCGGAAATCATCCTCGGATCGCCCAACGATCTCGACTCGCAACAGGAGATCGCTTCGGTCCACCTCCCGGACCCGTTCCTCGATCATTTTCCGTGCGGCTGGACTGATCTTAAGCATTTTGGACACGTCTCTTTCGATTATTGTAATCAGTCGGAGTCACGGCTGCAGTGCATAATAGAATTAGCATGCACAGAAAGGGCAGTTGACTACTATGTCAGAACTCACTTCCGCTCCCAGCTTCCCTCAACTTCCAGGCGTCGACCGCTTGCTGCTCGGCCCGGGCCCGAGCAACGTGCACCCGCGGGTGATGCAGGCGATGACCGCACCGATGATCGGGCACCTGGATCCGGCCTTTCTCGAAACGATGGACCGGATCCAACAGTTGCTGCGCTACACCTTTCAGACCGAGAATCCGGTGACGGTCCCGGTTTCCGGCACCGGCAGCGCCGCCATGGAGACCGCATTGTGTAATTTGATCGAGCCGGATGACCATGTGCTGGTGTGCGTGATGGGGTTCTTCGGCGAACGCATCGCTGAAATGGCGCGGCGCTACCGGGCCGATCTGGAGATCATCCATCGGCCGTGGGGCGAGGTGTTCGACGCCGGTGAAGTGGAAGCCGCGCTCCAGGCCCGGCCGGCGAAGGTCGTTGCGGTGGTCCATGGCGAGACCTCCACCGGGGCGCTGCAACCGTTGGAGGACATCGCTGAGGTGACGCATCGCCATGGGGCCCTGCTGGTGGTCGATACCGTCGCCACCCTGGGCGGGGTCCCGGTTCCGGTGGATGCGCTCGGCATTGACGTGTGCTACAGCGGCAGTCAGAAGTGTCTCAGTGTTCCTCCGGGGTTGGGGCCGATCACAATGGGGCCGCGGGCGATGGGGGCGTTGGAGAGCCGCAAGACCCCGGTCGGAAGTTGGTATTTCGACCTCAGCGGCGTGCAGAAGTATTGGGGCAAGGAGCGTACCTATCACCACACTGCGCCGATCTCGGCCAACTTCGCGTTGTACGAAGGGTTGCGCATGGTGGCCGAGGAGGGGCTGGAGGCGCGCTGGAAGCGGCACCTCCGGTGCGCTGAGATGCTGTGGGGTGGGCTGGAGGCGCTGGATCTGACGATGATGGTTCCCGAATCGACCCGAATGGTGACCGTGACGACCGTCCGGGTCCCGGACGGCGTCGACGAGTTGGCAGTTCGCCGCCGCCTGAGTGCCGAATACGGCATCGTGATCGCCGGAGGTTTGGGAGCCTTCAAGGGCAAGGCTTGGCGGATCGGGCTAATGGGCCACTCCGCCCGGGAACAGAATGTGCGTGTGCTCTTGGCTGCACTGGACGACATCCTGCACAAATCGGCTTAGGGCTTGACAAGCGAGCGCAAATTAGTACAATTGTTCTAGTGCGGTGGGGCAACGCAAGCGTACAACGGCCACCCGGGCCGTAACCCAAGACTGGTCCCCACCGGAAGGGAGCCCCCATGTATCAAAAGGTGATTCTGGTTGGCAATCTCGGGAAGGATCCCGAGATGCGGTACACGCCGAGTGGACAGGCGGTGACCAATCTTTCGGTTGCCACCAATCGGCGTTACACCGATAGCTCCGGAGAGCAGCGCGAAGAAACGGTTTGGTTTCGCGTTTCTGTCTGGGGCCGGCAGGCCGAGACCGTCCATCAGTATCTGCGCAAGGGTCGGCAGGTGCTGGTCGAAGGACGACTGGTTCCAGATGAGAGCGGCAACCCCCGCATCTGGAATCGGCAGGACGGTTCTCCGGCGGCCTCGTTCGAGGTGAGCGCAGTGACCGTACGTTTCCTGGGTGGGCGCGATGAAGCGTTTGCCACTGAGGAGACCGGCCCCGCCACCGAGGACGAGATCCCCTTCTAAACAACCTAGGGGGCCCTCAAGCGTGGCTTGAGGGCCTTCCCCCTACTTCACGGAGCATCGAGAATGTCTGCTCAACCCAAGGGCCAGGTGCAGGTGCATGTACCTGCAAACCTTGAGCCGACCTATGCCAACTTTGCCATGGTTACCAATTCGGCCTCTGAGATCGTGCTGGACTTCGCGCAGGTGATGCCGCGGATGCCGCGCGCTACCGTCCGCGCCCGGGTGGTAATGACCGCGCTGAACGCCAAGCTGCTGCTGCGTGCGCTCACCGATCACATCGCCCGTTTCGAGTCGCAGTTCGGTGAAATCGTGGTGCCGGAAGGTCCACATCTGGCCGAACAGTTGTTCAAGGGCACGCCGCCAGAAGGCGAGTGAGTGCAATGGATGGGTTGCAGGAGATCGGCGATCGGATCCTGACCTATCTGGAAGCCAAGAACCAGGCCCGCGACGCGGCCCTACAGCGCTCGCGTACTTTGATCCGCCACTGCGCCACCGCCATCCGTGCCGCCCACCGCGACGATCGTGAACAGGCCAGAGGCGAGCTCGCCCAAGCCAAGCAGTTAGCGGAAGCGCTGCGCCAGGATCTGGAACCGTATCCGGACCTGTACCACGCCGGCTACACCCAGGATGCCTTGAAGGAGCTCGCCGAGGCCTCGATCGTGTACGCGCTGCTGGCTGGCGAGCAACTGCCAGACCCTGATCAACTTCAGCTTGAATACGCGGCATACCTGGGCGGTCTGAGCGAGGCGGTCGGAGAGCTGCGCCGCCGAACGCTGGACGTGCTGCGTCACGACCAGTTCGAAGAAGCCGAGCGGTTGTTGGCCATGATGGACGATATCTACGGCCTACTGGTGACGGTCGATTTCCCCGACGCCATCACCGGCAAACTCCGCCGCCTGACTGACCTGGTGCGCGGATTGGTCGAACGGACGCGAGGCGACCTGACCACCAGCCTGCAGCAGGGCGAGCTGCGCGAGGCGCTGCGCTCGCTGGAGGACAAGCTGAACGATCAGGCGGGGGAGCGATGAGCGAGCCGGCGAAGGCCAATATCCCTCCCAAGCGAGTGGCAGTGCTTGCCAACCCACAGTTGGCGCAAGCCAGCGAAATGGCGCAGGCGATCACCGACCGGCTGACCGCGCTTGACCGGAGTGCTTTTTGGGGGGAGATCAACGACGAGCAGGTCCGACAGCGGATGGCCGACGAGGCGCTTGACCTGGCCATCGCGCTGGGTGGGGACGGCACGATGTTACGCGCCGGCCACCTGTGTGCTCCGCTGGGCATCCCCGTTCTGGGAATCAACATGGGTCGCCTCGGATTCCTGACCGAGGTCCAGCAGGACAGTTGGGAATCGGCTTTAGAGCGGGTCGCCAACGGTGATTACTGGATCGAAGAGCGGATGATGCTGCAAGCCACCCACCGGCGTGATTCGGAAATGGTGGGCAGCTGGCAGGTGTTAAACGAGTGCTTTGTTGGGCGTGGAGAGACCGTCCGGCCGGTCGATCTGGACACCGAGGTGGACGGCCGATACATCACCACCTTTGTCGCAGACGGATTGATCGCCGCCACCGCCACCGGGTCGACTGCTTACGCCCTGGCGGCCGGTGGACCCATTCTGCCGCCAGAACTGCGCAATATCCTGCTGGTGCCGGTCGCGCCGCATCTCTCGGTGGACCGGGCCGTGGTGCTGCATGAAGGATCCTCGGTTCGAGTGGTCGTGCATACCGCTCATCAGGCGATCTTAAGCATCGACGGCGGACCGCCAAGCCCGGTCCAGGATGGCGACTCGATCGAGATCCGAGCTGGCGAGCACTCCGCTCGCTTCGCTCGACTCCAGGACCCAGGTTACTTCTACAGCAACCTGACCTCCTGGATGAATCCCCTTCGCGCCAATAAAGGAAACCGTTCGCGGGACGCCAGATGACCGAAGCGGCCACCGTGTGCGCCAATCACCCTGATCGGGAGACCGGCCTGCGCTGCAACCGCTGCGGCAAGCCGATTTGTGTCAGCTGCGCGGTCCAGACCCCGGTGGGCTACCGCTGCAAGGAGTGCGTACGCGGGCAACAAGCGGTGTTTGAGACCGCCGGTACCCTGTCGCTAGGCGTAGCGGCGGTGGTCTCCGCGATCGGGACCGGCTTGGGCAGCGCTCTGTTGGGAAGCCTGGGATTCTGGGGGCTGCTGCTGGCGCCGTTAGCCGGCGGCGGCCTGGCGGAGATCGTACGCTGGTCAGTGCGACGGCGGCGCAGCCGCCGGCTCCCGAAAGCGGCCGCGGGCGGCGCGATTGCGGGAGTGCTGGCCAGCACCGCGATTAGCTATGGCAGATGGGCGGCCGTCGGCCTGGTGGGTTTCGGGATCGGCCTGTTGTGGCCGGTAGTGCAGGCCGTGCTGATGATCGGCGCACTGTACGCCCGCCTGCAGGGGATCCGACTGTAGGCCAACTGATGCTTTCACAACTGCGCATCACCGACTTTGCCATCATTCAAGAGCTCGTGCTGGACTTCCGGCCGGGCTTCACAGTATTCACTGGCGAAACCGGCGCGGGCAAGTCGATCATTATCGACGCCGTGGAGCTATTGCTTGGCGGGCGCGCCGAGGCAAGTATGTTGCGCGAGGGGGCCGATTTGGCGGTCGTCGAAGGCGTGTTCACCATCGATCTGCCGCAGGTGCGTGCGGTGCTGGAGCAGGACGACCTGCTCGATGATCCAACCAGCCTGGTGCTGGCGCGTGAAATTCGGCGTGAGGGCCGCAACTTATGCCGGGTAAATGGCAGGGTGGTTAGCCTGGCAATGCTGAAATCGTTGGGCGAGTGGCTGGTTGACGTACACGGACAGTCCGAGCACCTCAGCCTGCTGCGGGTCAAGGAACACCTGCCGATCCTGGACCGGTTTGCCGGAGTCGATACCGTGCCGTACCAGACCGCGTTTCAACAGTACTCGACCGTGCGGCGGGAAATCAATCAACTGCAATCAGCGGAGCATGATCGGGCCAGGCGAGAGGACCTGCTGCACTATCAGATCAACGAGATTGAGGCCGCCGGGTTGGAGCCGGGAGAGACTGCCCAATTGGAGGCCGAGCGAGATCGGCTGGCCAATGCCGAGCGGCTGGCCGGGATGGCGTTGAATGCGCTGGCCGCGCTGGAGTCCAGTTCCGATGGCGGGGTTGCCGCGCTGGACCGGCTGGCGGATGCAGCCGGCGCGTTGCTCGGGCTGTCCGAAATCGATGGCAGCATGCAGGATGTGGCTGCGCGAGCCCAAGGGCTCGCCGAGGAATTCAGCGAGCTGGCCGGCGAGCTTCATCAGTACCTGGAGCAGGCGCAGCCGGATCCGATTCGATTGGACGAAGTCGAAGCGCGGTTAGGTCTGATTCATGACCTGAAACGCAAGTACGGCCGGGATATTCCGGCCATTCAGGCCTACGCTGCCCGCGCGGCGGAGGAATTGGAGAGCGTGGAGCACTCCGAGCAGCGGCGAATCGAACTGAGCCGGGAGCAGCAGCGGTTGGTCGAGCGGATGGGAGAGCTCGGAGAGCAAATGTCCGCCCAACGCAGCCAAGCCGCTCAGCAGCTCTCCAGCCTGATCGCATCCGAGCTCGACCAGCTGCAGATGGCCGGGGCGCGCTTCGAGGTGCAGCTGGTCTGGGAAGACGATCCGGACGGCGTCGCAGCCGGTGACCGCAAAGTGAAGTTCGGTCCACAGGGCCTGGATCAGGTCGAGTTCCTGATTGCACCGAACGTAGGCGAGGGCCTGAAGCCGCTGGTAAAGGTCGCCTCCGGTGGAGAGACTTCGCGGTTGATGCTGGGCCTAAAGAGCGTGCTGGCGCGCGCCGATCAGCGCACGACGTTGATCTTTGACGAGATCGATCAGGGGATCGGCGGCCGGGTAGGCGCGGTCGTCGGACAGAAACTGCGTAATCTGACAGCAGACCATCAGGTGCTGTGCGTCACCCACCTTCCGCAGCTGGCCGCCTACGCCGAGCAGCACTTTCAAGTCGAGAAGCAGGTCGAGGCCGGCCGGACCCAGGCTATTGCCCGCCGGCTGGAACCTGAGCAGCGGGTTGCAGAGCTGGCCGAAATGCTGGGCGGCGACAGCGACGCCAATCGCCGATCGGCCGAAGCCTTGTTGCTGACGGCCTCCGGAGAGATGAAACAGGTGGCTGCTCTGGAGGGTGCTGCCTAGGCACATTCGGAATTCGCGCTGCGGCCAACATAGCGAAAACAAAACATCCGGAGCCGATTGGGCTCCGGATGTGGTTTTGGTGGTAGGGCTAAGCCTAAACCGGGACTTCCTCTTCAATCTCGACCGGCGTGCTGCCTTCCGGTCGGCGGAAGACGACGCCCTGGTTTTCCATGTGGTCCACGATCACCGTATCGCCTTCCTGGAATTCTCCCTGCAGGATCTTTACCGACAGCGGGCTTTCCACGAACTTCTGCAGTGCGCGGTGCAGCGGCCGGGCGCCGAAGGCCGGGTCGTAGCCCTCCTTCGCCAACCAGGTGCGTGCGGCGGGCGAGAGTTCTACCGACAGACCGTGTTCGGCCAGCCGCTCGCTGACCCGCACCATCTGCAGGTCGACAATCTGTTCCATCTGCTCCATCGACAACTGGGAGAAGATGATGATCTCGTCAATTCGATTCAGGAACTCCGGACGGAAAGTGTCCTTGAGCGCCTTCTCGATCTTCTCGTCCGATTCGGTTCTCTCGCTGTCCACGCTGCGGCTGCGGAAGCCGAGCGTACCGGCCCGGGTGACGAACTGGGTGCCCAGGTTGGAGGTCATGATCAGCACCGTGTTGCGGAAGTCCACCACCCGGCCCTGTCCGTCGGTGAGGCGCCCATCGTCCAGGATTTGCAGCAGGGCGTTCCAGACCTCGGGGTGTGCTTTCTCGATCTCGTCGAACAGGATCACCCGATAGGGGCGACGGCGGACAGACTCGGTGAGCTGGCCGCCCTCTTCGTAACCGACGTAGCCGGGCGGAGCGCCGAATAACCGCGAAACAGTGTGCTGCTCACGGTACTCGCTCATGTCAATCCGTACCAGCGCGTCCTCGTCGTCAAACATGAACTCGGCCAGCGCTTTGGCCATCTCGGTCTTCCCGACCCCGGAAGAGCCCAGGAAGATAAATGAGCCGATTGGGCGGCGTGGATCTTTTAATCCGGCCCGGGCGCGGCGGATGGCATCGGCCAGGGCATGGATCGCTTCGTCCTGCCCGACGATGCGCTCGCTCAGGCGCTCTTCCATCTGCAGCAGCTTCTCGGCCTCGGTCTCTAGCATTTGGCTGACCGGAATGCCGGTCCACATGTGCACCACTTCGGCGATGTCATCCTCGTCGACCACTTCGTCCAGTTGGTGCTCAGCTTCCCACGCATCGCGCTTCTCGCGGAACTCCGACTCCAGTCGCAGCCGCACCGATTTCTTCTCGGCCGCACGTTCGTAGTCGCGCTCCAACCCGGCCTGCTCTTCCTCCGCCATCAAGCGATCGATCTCGGTCTTGAGCGCCTTGAGATCCGGCGGCAGGGAGTACAACGCCACTCGCAGTTTGGCGGCCGCCTCGTCCATCAGGTCGATGGCCTTATCGGGCAGCGAACGGTCGGTCACGTAGCGCTGCGAAAGCCGGGCCGCGGCCACCAGCGCTTCGTCGGCGAAGCGCACTTTGTGGTGCGCCTCGTATCGATCGCGCAAGCCGCGCAACATATCGATGGTCTCGTCGATCCCCGGCTCGTCAACGTACACCGGAGCAAAGCGCCGCTCCAGTGCTGAGTCCTTTTCAATGTACTTGTGGTACTCGTCCAGCGTGGTTGCGCCGATGGCCTGCAGTTCTCCTCTGGAAAGGGCGGGTTTGAGCATGTTGGCGGCGTCCATCGCGCCCTGCGCCGCGCCGGCGCCCACAACCGTGTGCAGCTCGTCGATCATCAGGATGATCTCGCCCTCGGCTCGCTGAATCTCCTCGATCGCGGCCTTCAAGCGCTCCTCAAACTCGCCGCGGAAGCGTGAGCCGGCGATCATGGCCCCCAGATCGAGCGAAACCACCTGCTTGCCGGTCAGAATTTCGGGGACATCATTGTTGGCAATCTTCTGCGCCAACCCCTCGACAATGGCGGTCTTGCCTACCCCGGCCTCGCCGATCAGTACCGGGTTGTTCTTGGTGCGCCGAGAGAGGATCTGGATCACCCGCAGAATCTCCTGATCGCGCCCGATTACCGGATCCAGCTTCCCTTCCCTGGCCAGCGTGGTCAGGTTGCGGGAGTACTTTTCCAGCGTGCGGTAGCGGGACTCGGCCTTACGGTCGGTGACGCGCTGGCCGCCGCGGATGTCCTTGACCGCTTCGTACACCCGCTCCTTGGTGATCCCTTCCTCGCTCAGCAGCCGGGCGATGGCGGTATTGCGTTCAGAAAGAATGGCCAGAAAGATGTGTTCGGTGGAAATGTATTCGTCTTCCAGCCGATTGGCCTCTTCGTTGGCCATGTCCACCACCCGCTTTACTCGTGGGGTGATGAAGATCTGGCCGGCACCGCCCCCGTAGATGTTCGCTTTGGGGCTGGCGCGCAGCTGCTGATCGATCTTGTCGGTGAGCGACTGGATGTCGATGTTGAGCCGTTCCAGGATCTGAGTGATGACGCCTTCCGGCTGCTCGATGAGCGCCAGCAGGATGTGCTCAGTATCGATCTGGTTGTGGCCGTAGCGCTGAATTATCTCCGCTGCACGCTGTGCGGCGTCCTGCGCACGCTCCGTGAAGCGGTCAAATCGCATCATGGATGGAATCCTCCTGTGGTGCTTTCACGCACCGAAGTGCTTCCCTGCACTCGGCCGCGATTATAGCATTCGGCCTTTTTTGGGGCCTGAGCAGGCGCGTAAGAAATCCGTTTGAATCGTCTGGTCGGTCTGCGGACCGCGGAAGATACCCAATGCGCCCGCCGCGCGCCCGGGCAGTAGGGCCGAGCCGTGCCCGCTACGGATTACGAGCCGCGGAAGATGGCGAACGCGGTGCCATCACCCGCTGGGAAGACCGATGAGATCAAGCGTGGATCGGCGCCCATCTGTTGGTTGAACGCTCGCATGACGTCCACCGAGTCCTCGTGGTTGTGAGGATCGGCCACCCGACCGCTGCGAAAGGCGTTGTGGGCAGCCAGGATGCCGCCTGGCCGGAGGTTGGCGAGTGTCCAATCTAGGTAATCGGGGTAGCCCTCTTTTTCGGCGTCGATAAAGACGAAGTCAAAGGGTCCTCGCTGTGACAAGTCGGGCAGCAGCTCGTGGGCGTTGCCGATCCGAATCTCCACTCGATCGGCCACTCCGGCCATGTCGAAGTGCTCCTGCGCCACCTCGGCGTGAGCCGGCTCCAGCTCCAGCGTGATCAACTTCCCACCGTCCGCCAGTCCGCGGGCGATCCAGGTCCCACTGTAGCCTCCCAGCGTGCCAATCTCCAACGCCCGGCCGGCCTGGCTGGCGGCCGCTAGAAACTGCAAGAAGCGGCCTTCCTCAGGCCGAACTGTGATCGCCGGCAGGCCCCGCCTTGGGATCGCCTCCCGGATCGTTCGCAGGATCTGGTCCTCGGCAGAGAACTCCTGTCGCACGTAGGATTCCAGCGCATCGTCATAAATCGGCATCTTGGCCTCGTTGGTCGAAACGGCCGAGAGATTATATCCACTACAATCGCGGCGTGACCGAAACACAGGCTGAACGCCTGCTGGCCTGGTACCGGGCGCACGCCCGCGATCTTCCGTGGCGCCGGACCCGCGATCCGTATGCCATTTGGGTGTCTGAGATCATGCTGCAGCAGACCCGGGTGGAGGCGGTGTTGCCGTACTACCAGGGCTTTATGGACCGCTTTCCAACCGTCCGGGCGCTGGCCGAGGCCACTCTGGATGAAGTGCTGCAAGTGTGGGAGGGAATGGGCTACTACGCCCGGGCGCGCAACCTGCATCGAGCGGCGCAGCTGGTGGTCGATCGCCACAGCGGCCGTTTGCCGACTGATCGGCAACAGCTGACTGCCTTGCCCGGAATCGGCGACTACACCGCCTCGGCGCTACTTTCGATCGCGTTTGGGTTCGACGAGCTGGCGCTGGAGGGGAATCTGCGGCGAGTGCTGGGGCGACTGTATGAGCTGAAGCTCGATCCGCGCTCGCCGGCTGGCGAGCGCGAGCTCCGCAAACTTGGGCAGACGATGCTGCCTGCCGGCCGTGCCTCCCAGTTCAATCAGGCCCTGATGGACCTTGGAGCCACGATCTGCACCCCGCGCTCTCCCCGCTGCGATCAGTGCCCGCTGCAAGCCGATTGCCTGGCCTACCGCCACGGCACTCAGACCGATTTTCCGGCGCGCACCCTGCGCACGCCGCTTCCGGTGCGACAGGCAGTGGCGGCGATCTGGGAATCTGGCGGGAGGGTATTGCTCCGTCGGCAACCGCCCGATGGGCTGTTGGGCGGGTTGTGGACCTTCCCGGGTGGCTTCTTGCAGGAGGCCGAGTCGCCGGTAGACGGCCTGCGACGCCTGCTGGCGCAACAGTTCGAAGCTCGCCTGGTCGATCAGTCTGCCCTGCCCGAGATGCAGCACAGCTTCAGTCATTTCAAGCTGATCCTGCACCCCTTCCGCTGTCAAATCACGGCCGGGTCGCGACGGATCCGCGAGGCGGCCGACGCCCGCTGGGTCGAGCTGGAACGATTGCACGAGTATCCGATGGGCAACCTCGATCGTCGACTGGCATCCCAAACTCTAGCGAGTCGTTAATGAAGGCCATCTGACCCTGCATGATAGAATCGGCAACCCTTAAGGTTATTCTGTGCGGCGGCTACTTCTCCCCCTAATTGTTCTGCTCTCAGGCCTGGCCGCGGCCTGCGCTTCGAACGGACGCCTGCCGCAGAGCCCGCTAACTGCCGCGCTGGGGCGGAAAGTCGGGCTGATCGCCTACGTCGGTCTCGACGGCAATGTCTACACCATAGACCAGGGCGGCGGACACCAAAGCATGCTCACCGACGATGCACACCCGATGGAGAACGGCGTAGCACGCTTCTATCAGTTCCCCACCTGGTCGGCCCACGATAATCGGTTGGCGTTCATCGGTCGCGAGGTGCACGAAGACGGCACACTCGAATCGACGGTATTTGCCACCGACGCAGACGGCGAGCTTCCAATCCAAATCTTCGCCAGCGATGAGCAGCATCCGATCTATCTGTATTGGTCGCCGACTGCACAATGGGTGAGCATTCTGACTTCGAGTCCAGGATCCGAACTGCTGGCCATGCAACTGGCCGCGGCCGATGGCAGTGACACCTCAATCGTCGACACCGGGCCGCAGCCATTCTTCTGGGATTGGTCGCCGCAGGGCATGGAAGTGATGACGCATGTGGGCGGTGAAGCGGCGCTCAATCCGGACGGGGCACGGCTCTCGCGGCTGCAGGTCGATCCGGAACTGCGGGAGATTGGGCTGGGCATTGCGCCGACGCGCTTCCAGGCACCGGCTTACTCCCCCGATGGCGAGTACATCCTGCTGGCCGGCGACGGCGGTGGGGGCCAGCAACAGCTGATGTTGACCGACGCGAACGGCGTGTTGCAGAACACACTGATTGACTACGAGGGGACCGTGGCCTTCGCCTGGTCACCCAAGGGCAAGGTTGCGGCGGTGCTCGATGGTGATCCCAATAGTGAGCTGATCATCGGCCAGCTGAGTTTCATGGATCTGCGCGAGCCAACCGCTCCGGTAACGATCGAGACCGACGCCGATCAGGTCTTTGGGTTCTTCTGGGCTCCGAACGGCAAGAAGCTAGCCTACTTCGTGCTGGTTCAGGCCTCCGCAGCCGGGGACGGTGGGGAGACTGGATCGGACACGCCGGTGTACCTGCTTGAGCTGCACGTGGCCGACGCAAAGAGCGGCGACACCAAGCGGATCTGGGTATTCCGACCGACACAGTCTTTCCTGGATTTTCTGGTGTATTTCGGCCAGTACCAGCGATCGACCACGATTTGGTCGCCCGACAGCAACTACCTGGTGATTCCGGCATTCTCCAGCTCTGATGCCCAGGGATTGGCGATCGTCCCCGCCTCAGGGAACTTCGAGCCACGCTTTCTCATAGAAGCCGGGCTCGGATTCTGGTCCTGGGAGTAGGCCGACTCGCTGCGGGCAAGCTGAAATCAAAAGGAGGCCGGACCCGGCCTCCTTTTTGTTTGAAAAGCCAGCGTGCAGCGGAGCTATTTCGCCTTGCCGGGTTCGTCCTCCGACTCGCGCGATTCTGTAGAGGGTTCCGGCGTGGGATTCTTGGGGGCGTCGCTGGAGGCCAGCTGGTGGCGGCGCTGATAGGCTAGCCCGGCCTGATTGACACCGAGCTGCTCCAATACGCTCTCCATCGCTTCGCCCTGATCGACAGCCACCTGCAGGGTGTTCTTTCCCAGGATTTCCAGTACTTCCTCGTTCGACAGTTCGTGTTTCTCGAGCAGCGCCTCAACCAGCGCCTCGACCTCGTCTGCATGCTGGATCAGCCGCTGCTCAACCTGCTCTTCCAACGACTTCCACAGATGCTCCACCCGTTCGTCGGAGAAGCGAAGCTCCTTAACGTCCACGTACAGCTCCGAAACCGGCGGACCGAAAAATCCCAGCATCGCCAGCTTGCGTAACTGCATGCGTGCGGTCTGGAAATCGGAGGTAGCGCCGGTCCAAAACTCGCCCATGAACAGCTTCACGCAAATGTGGCCGGCCAAAGCCACCATGATGTCTGCCACGATGCGGCGCAGCGGCTCGCCGTAGATCTCGACCGTGTCTACCGGCAGCACGTAGCCCATGATGCCGCGGGCGCGTCGCACGATGCTCACTCGCGAGATGCGCTGGTCGGGCATCATGTAGTGCTGCATCACCGCGTGGCCAGCCTCATGATAGGCGACTTGCCGCAGCTGCAGTGGATCCATCTCGCGCACCGGATTGGCCATTCCCACGATCTGTTCTTGAATGGCCTGGTCGATGTCTTCCTGAATCACAAAGTCACGGCCCTCGAACAGGGCCCGCCGCACCGAATCTTTGGTGATGGCCGACATCACCTGAGCGGGGGTAGCGCGGGGGGTATCGGCCACGATTGCCTCGATGTCGACCTGCTCCGGATCGTGCCGGATCTTCGAGAGGTAGCCTTCGATGATCGCCCGTCGGCCAGCCCGGTCGGGTCGGTCAACTTGGATGATTTGGTCAAATCGCCCGGGCCGTAGCAAGGCCGGATCGAGGATGTCTGGCCGGTTGGTCGACCCCATGAACAGCACGTGCCAATTGCGCACTGGCTGAGGGCGGCCCAGCAGCTTTGCCAGCTGGCCGCGCAGTTTTTCGATCCGGCCGGGCTCGCTGATTCCGTCCATTTCGTACAGCAGTCGGGTCAGGGCGCCGTTCATTCCCATGCCGCCCATCATCCCGCCCATCATTCCCATCCCCTGATTGGCGCCCTGGACGCCGGAGCGGCTCATGCCGACCGCATCGATCTCATCGATGTAGGCGATGCAGGCGCCATACTCGCGCGCTAGCTTGCGAGCCTTGCGCACGAAAGTCATCATCTTGAGCGTGTCCATCCCCCAAAACATGCCGCGGAAGCCGGAGCCCTCCACCGACATGAATGCCACGCCGGCCTCGCCGGCCATCGCCTTGGCTAGCAAGGTCTTGCCGGTGCCCGGCTCGCCGGTCAGCATCAAGCCGTTGATGTACTGCCCGCCCATCTTCACGAACTCGTGCCGATCGGCCAGCAAACTGATCCACTGTTTCACCAGCTGCACCAGATGCGGCTGGCCCCAGTAGTCGGCGAAGGTGACCGCCTTCGGGTCGCCCGGTTTGATCACCACCGTGCGGGTGCGGCTGATGAACCAGAACAGTGCCCCGAACTGCACCACCATAAACAGCACTGCAAATAGCAGCTGCACCAAAATCGAGAACGCCAATCCGAATAGATTCATCACATCCGGATTGAGCCGGGTCCATCCATACAGCAGCAGCGCCAGCCCCAGCCACCAGAACCGGCGTGCCAGGTTGGCCAGCTTCTGCAGGATCCTCCTGGGCAGTGGGCGCGGACCGAGCAGCAGGCCGCGCTCACGTGCGGTGCGACCAATTCGCTCCAAAGGGTCTTGGTCCCGGATGTGGCGGGGCTGCTCTTGTTCGGTCATGTTCGGCTCCTTAAATGAAGCTCAAATTCGGATTGTAGCATTCGGGTTATTTCGACGCCTTAAGACTCTTCAAACCTTAATCTAGCTATCGGGCAACAGATCAAGCGCCTGGCTGAGAACTGGATCGTTGCCAGGTTGCACTTCATCCCAATCGGCTTCCACTCGAATGTCGGGGATCACACCTGCCCGGCTGAGATCGACGCCGCCCACGGTCAGGTAGGTCGAATCGGCAAAGGTAAGCATCGATCCGTCGAGCAGCGTCATCCGGCGGTAGTTCAACACTGTTCCGGCGGATGGCAACCCGACGACTGCTGCACGTCCGCCGGCCTGCAGCGCGGCGGCGAAGATCTCCGGAAGTCCGCTGGTGTCGGGGCCGGTCAGGAGCACCAGCGGGACAGTCTGCGAGTTGGCGATCTCGCGCCCGGAGACCGTCAGCGGTTGATCCCCGTCGCGACTGGTGAACTTGCCCATCGGTCCGTCGCCCAGCAAGATCAGCATCTCGACCAACGGCCACTGGCCGCCGCTGCCGGCGATGCGCAGATCGAGCACCATGCCGGTGATCGGCTGTTGCTGATCCTCTGAGTCCTGGAACACTTTGGCGACTGCTTCAAAGATCGAGCTGTCCCCGGCCGCCGGCGCCAGCAGGTACATCAAGCTGGGAGTCAGCAATCCGCCTCTCAAGGTGTCGGCCGCGACGACCTGGGCCCGCCGCACCGAGACCTGGCGCGAGGCCCCAGATGGTGAGACGACCCGCAGCACCACCTCGCTGCCTGCGGGGCCCCGCACTCGATTCAACACATTGACACCCTCATCCGCGCTGACAGCGGTTCCGTCGACGGCATAGATTGCATCGTGCGCCAATAATCCGGATCGCTCGGCCGGAGAGCCGCTGATCACCGACAGCAGCACGACCCGCGGATTTGGGTCGCCGCGCACGCCAACGAACGCCCCGATGCCCTCGTAGACCGTGCTGGCCTGCAGATCGGCAGCAATCCGCTCGTCGCGGGACAGGTAGCTGGCACTGCCCTCCGGCAGCTGCGCGATGAGACTGCTGAGCGCCACGGCGAACTGCTCGCCGCTCAACCCGGCCTCGATTTGATGCCGGACGGCGGCAGTTTCGGCGTCCCAATTCAGGCCGCCATAGTCGGCGTACAGGTAGCTCTCGCGGATGGCCTGATCCAGCTGCTCCAACACCGCCAGCTGCTGCGGAACGATGGCGGAGGTTGGACTGGCAGTTGGGGCTGACGCTTGGGTTTCGCAAGCGGCGATCAGCGCCCCACTGGCGGCCAGCATCAGGGCCAGTGGAACGAGTGGGGAGTGGGACCTAGCGTACGCCCGGATCCTGGTCAGAACTCGATCTCCTCCGGTGGAGTTAATACGTCAGGCTGCAATCTACCGTTCATTCTAGGGAGTTGGCGGCGGGGAGCGCCATGGCCCAGATGGGGTAGGGCTCAATCCTCCTGCACCCGCGCGCCGGCCTGATCGACGGCCAGCAGGTACGTGCGGCTCGAGAGCCCGCGGGCGCTGAAGGCGGCCGACATCGCTTCGGCGATCGGCTCCAGCTCGGTGTCGCCGAAGGCGGCCAATCCCGGACCGGCGCCGGCCAGAACTACTGCGGCTGCGCCGGCCCGGCGAGCGGCAGACTCTGCTTCGGCGTAACCAGGGATGTGTTGCTGGCGGTACTGCTGGTGCAGGCGATCATCTGTCGCCTCGGCCAGCAGTGCGAAGTCGCCGATGCGTAGCGCCTCCACCGTCAGCGCCGCACGTCCGATGTTGAAGGATGCGTCTGCCAGCGGAACCTGTTGGGGCAGTACCTGCCGCATCTGCTGAGTAGGCAGGTCAAGCGTGGGAACCACGACCACCAGCCTGGTGATCGCCGGTCGGATGCGATGGAAGACCGGGTGCTGCTCGCCGGGCCCGACCACCACCAGTCCTCCCAGCAGCGACGCGGCGGCGTTGTCAAGATGCCCTTCCAGTTCAGCTGCCAGCCCAAGCAGTTCGGCGGTGGAGAGCCCGGCGCCCAGCAGGGCATCGGCGGCCAGCAGCCCGGCCACAACTGCCGCGGCCGATGAGCCCATGCCGGACGCCAGTGGGATGTGGTTGTGACAGGTCAGCCGCAGGCCAGAAAGCCGGATTCCTTGCCAGTCCGCCAGAGTCTGGGCTGAGCTGGCGATCAGGTTGTTGCGATCGATGGGCAATCGATCGGATCCCTCGCCCTCGATTTGGATCTCGATCCCGCTATCCGCCAACTCAGCGAGCAGCAGGTTGTGCAGCTGCAGCGCCAAACCCAGGCTGTCGAATGCAGGGCCTAGGTTGGCGATCGTGGCCGGGACCTGCACTTGGACACGTTTCATGCGACCTGCCGAATCTGCCTCTCGGGTGAGGTCCTGACCGGCGGCGTGGTTCCTGGCCCAGGTCGCGCCCCTCCGGCATTGGTTCCTGCTGGCGTTGCGCCTCCAGTGCGGTAGCTCATTCTTCCAGCAGCGCCTCCACCGCCTCCAGCATGGCTGGAACGGTGTGCATCGCGGTCGCTTGGGGGACAGTGTCCGGGTCTTTCAGGCCGTGGCCGGTGCACACGCACACCACTGTTTGACCCGACAGGTCCAGCCCGTCCTGGACCGCCTGCCGGAGCCCGGCTAAACCGGCGGCGGAGGCCGGCTCGACCCAGATCCCCTCGCGAGCCAGGTCGCGCTGGCTTTCCAGGATCGCCTCATCCGGAACGGCCAGCAGCCGTCCGTGGGATTGCTCCACGGCCTCCAACGCCTGCTCGCCGCGTGCCGGACGGCCGATGCGGATGGCCGACGCGATGGTGTGGGGATCGTCGATCGGATGGCCGTCGACCAGAGGCGCCGCGCCGGCAGCCTGGGCGCCGAGCAAACGCGGCAGCTTCCCATTCAAATACTGGCGGAATCCCATCCAGTAAGAAGTGATGTTCCCGGCGTTGCCTACCGGGAGCGCCATCCAATCCGGTGGCCCGCCCAGCTTGTCGCAAATCTCGAAGGCGGCGGTCTTCTGTCCCTCCAGCCGGAAGGGGTTGAGCGAATTGACCAGCGTGATCGGATGCCTCTCGGAAAGCGCGCGGGCCAGCTCCAGTGCCTGGTCGAACGAGCCATCGACCTGGACGATCTGGGCTCCGTAGGCCTGCGCGCCGGCCAGCTTGCCGGCCGCTACCTTGCCGGCCGGCAGCAGTACCAGGCACTGCAGCCCGGCCCGACCGGCATAGGCCGCTGCGCTGGCGGCGGTGTTGCCGGTGCTGGCGCAGATCACGCTGCGCGCTCCGCGGCTGACTGCTTCGCTGACCGCCACCGTCATGCCGCGGTCCTTGAAGGAAGCGGTGGGATTTAGCCCCTCGAATTTGACCAGCAGCTGCGCCACGTGCAGCTCGGCCGCCAGCCCGGGCAGTGGGATCAAGGGCGTGTTGCCCTCCAGCAGTGTCACCGGTACGACCGCCTGCGGCAGCTCGATCCACTGGCGATAGTGTTCGATCACCCCTTTCCAGCTGGGCATGCGGCATTCTAGCACCGGGGGATACCGTGAGGACAGCACTTGACAAAGCCTATCTGACAGACTATTATCTAACTAGATAATGATCTAGTAGACAGATGTCTACTCGACAATTACCAACTAGATCATTGTTGAATTCAGGGCCAAGGAGGGCCGCGATGATCCACAATCTCTCCATGCTGGCCCGGGCCAGAGAGCAACAGATCCGGTTCGAGGTTCTGGCCCGCCAGGAAATCCCGCGACCGAACCGAAGTCGCCGTACTGTCCTTGCACGGTTGGCCACCCGAGCCGTCTGTCGCCTGGGCACGATCCTGGTGACCATCGGAAAGCGACTGGAATGTTACGCATTTCGGATGCTGCGCGAATCGGATTACGCGACCGGGTAGTGGCACGGATCCGGGGCAAGTTCTCTGCCCCGGACCCGTGTGTCGTCAGGACGACCCACAGGAGAAACGGATGGAGAAGGTGCCGCAATTGGAGCCCGGGCTGGTCCGTCAGTTCGTGATCGCCGGCCACGGCGATCTGGCCAAGACCAAGCAGCTGCTGGAGGGCTGTCCCGCACTGTTGAACGCTTGCTGGGATTGGGGCGGCGGCGATTGGGAGACCGCGCTGGGCGGCGCAGCACACACCGGCAGCCGTGCGGTGGCGCTGTTCCTGCTGGAACGGGGCGCCCGCATGGATATCTTCGCCGCCGCGATGTTGGGTGAGCTGGATCTGGTGCGGGCGGTCTTGACCGCGCATCCTGAGCACCGGCGCGCGCTGGGGCCGCACGGTATCCCGCTGCTGGCCCACGCTCAAGTGGGCGGGGAGCCGGCTCTGCCGGTGGTCGAGTTCCTGGAAGGGCTGGCGGTCGCGCGATGAGTCTGACCTGCCGGCGAGAGCGACAGCGATGAACCAACCTCCAGCTCCGGTCACTGCCGCGCCCAAGCGCCCGGAGGGCATGACCGCCTTCACCGTGATCTGGATCGGCCAGCTGATCTCGATGCTGGGGACCGGGATGACCCGCTTTGCCATCACCATTTTTGCCTGGCAGCTGACCGGCGAAGCCACCGCCCTGGCGCTGGTCGGGTTCTTTGCCTTCGGGCCGACGGTGCTGCTCAGCCCGTTTGCCGGAGCGATCGTCGATCGAGCCAATCGCAAGCTAGTCATGATGCTCAGCGACCTGGCGGCCGGATTGATGTCGGTCGTAATCCTGCTGCTGTTCGTCACCGATCACCTGCAGATCTGGCACCTGTACGTCACCGGAGCGTTCGCCGGCGCTTTCGAGGCCTTTCAGTTTCCGGCCTACTCGGCGGCGGTCACGCTGATGCTTCCCAAGGAACAATATGCCCGCGCCAGCGGCATGCTCTCACTGGTCTACAGCGCCTCCGGCATCGCAGCCCCGTTCTTGGCAGGAGCATTGATTGGGATCATCGGAATCGGCGGCATCCTGAGCATTGACATCGCCACCTTTATCTTCGCGGTGCTGGCGCTATTGGTGGTGTTCATTCCGCAACCGGCGGAGACCGAAGCTGGCCGCGCCGCGCGCGGCAGCATTTGGAAGGAATCTGGATTCGGCTTTCGCTATATCTGGGAGCGTCCCAGCCTGCTTGGACTGCAGCTGGTGTTCTTCGCCATTAACTTCGTCGCATCCTTCGGCATCATCCTCTTGGCGCCGATGGTGCTCGGCCGCACCGGCGACAACGAGTTGGCGCTGGGTACGGTGCAGGCCTTCTTCGGCGTGGGTGGAGTGGTCGGTGGGGCGCTGCTGAGCATCTGGGGTGGGCCCAAACGCCGGGTGCACGGGGTACTGTTGGGCATGACCTTTTCCAGCCTGCTCGGGCTGGGATTGATGGGACTTGGCCGGGGGATCGTGCTGTGGGCCGCCGGCGGATTCTTCGCCAGCTTCTTCATCCCGATCATCAACGGATCCAATCAAGCGATCTGGCAAGCCAAAGTGGCGCCAGATGTGCAGGGCCGGGTATTCGCCGTGCGACGATTGATCGCCCAGGTCACGGCGCCGCTGGCTTTCGTATTGGCCGGGCCGCTCGCCGATCGGGTCTTTGAGCCCGCCATGCAGCCCGGCGGCGCGCTGCAGCCGCTGTTGGGCGGCTTGCTGGGCAGCGGGACCGGTACCGGCATCGCGGCCATCTTCCTGCTGACCGCGGTGCTGGGAACTGCCAGCGGACTGGCGGGATATCTGTTCCCGGCGGTCCGCAACGCGGAGGACCTGCTGCCCGATCATGAGCGGTTGGTCGCCACAGTTCAGTCCCACGGGACTGCGCCTGAGACTCAGTCCCCGGCTGAAGCCGCGGCCGCCACGCCGCCGGCCGGATGATGGACTCGTCGAAAGTGAGGAGTGGGTAGATGGAAACGAATGGAAACCAGCCGGGCGAGCCGACCCTGTCTTGGGACATCGGAACCGCTTATGACCTTTTCGTCAGCCTGTCGGTGCTGCACGAGCCGGCAGCCTTCGGGCTGCGGGCGGCCTGGGCGGCGGGAATGCGATCGCGGCTGCCGGCCGAGGAGCGTGAGTCACTGGAGCAGTTTGAGGCGATGAAATTCGGCAAACTGCCCTTTCACTGGCTCGTCAACCTGCCGGAACCGAAGGATGGGCGCACGGTGCTGGAGGCGCTCAGTCAGGTCCCAGCCGACCAGCGCTTGCCGCTGCTAGTCAGAGGACCGGAGCTGCCGGAGTCGATCGCGGTGGTTCTGGACGAGGTGGCTCACAACCAGAGTTGGGACGACTCCCAGATCGACGACATTCTCGAACTGCATGCAGACAAAGCCCAGGAGCACCGGCCATCGCGGGAGGTGCTGGAAACTCTACTGGAGTGGTGGTCTGATCTGGAGGCTTCCGGCGAGCGGCTGCTGACCGGGTTGCGCGCCTACTACGAGGTCTTCTTCGCCGAAGAGGAGCACCGCATTCGGCCCGCATTAGAAGAGTCGCTCGGCCGCGCCCAGGAGCTCTCCAGGCAGCTCTCGGTTCCCGACCTGCTGGAGGAGCTTTCTCAGGGTGTCCGGTTTGAGGGCGGCATTGAATCCCCTGAGCTGCTGCTGGCCCCCTCGTTCTGGGGCACTCCACTCATCATCTTCGGCATGGCCTCCGCCCAGCGTGAGGTGATTCTGTTTGGCGCCCGTCCGATGGCCGCCTCGCTGGTGCCAGGCGAAGTGGTTCCCGATGCGCTGGTGCGGGCACTCAAGGCGCTGTCTGATCCCACCCGCCTGCGCATCTTGCGCTACCTGGAGGAGCAACCGCTCACGCCTTCGCAGCTCTCGCGCCGGCTGCGATTGCGCTCCTCCACCGTGACCCACCATCTCGACATTCTGCGCCTGGCGACGTTGGTGCAGTTCCGGATCGGTGGCCAGGGCAAGACCGATCGCCGTTATGCCCTCCGGCAGGAGGCCATCGGCAGCGTGTTCGCCGCGCTGGAAGGCTTTCTGCGGCAGGCGGAGCCGCTTGAAGTCGAGCGGCTGGAAGCAGAGATCTCGGCTGATTGAGGATCGACAGATCCTCCGCAAGTGAAATGGGCGGCCCCTTGGGGCCGCACTTTTGTTATCTCTGCACCCTGCAACTATGCCCCCTGAGGCTGAGCTGCGGGCGAACTCCCGTGGGACTCCGCCTGCAGCAGTTCGAATTCGTCTTCCAACTTGCGGCGGAATTGCTGGGTGTACAGGCGGTAGTAATGACCGCCGGCCCGCAGCAACTGGGCGTGGGTACCGGACTCGGTGATCT
>CAZGCX010000003.1:24772-27956 GCA_964524585.1 uncultured Anaerolineaceae bacterium | reverse complement strand
CTCGGCCGGGGCGGGATCTTGAAGGACGTCACCTTGAACACCATCAACGCTGGAGATACAGCGCAGATCGGACCGTTCGAGGTGGAGTTCTTCCACGTGTGCCACTCGATTCCGGACGGAGTCGGGCTGGGCATCACCACTCCCGCCGGCTTGATCGTGCACACCGGCGACTACAAGTTCGATCAGACGCCGGTGGACGGCTGGCCCACCGACTTTGGGAAGCTGGGCGAGCTCGGCGGTCGTGGGGTGCTGGCCTTGCTGGCCGACTCGACCAACGCCGACGAACCGGGTTGGACCCCCTCTGAAGCGGTCATCGACCCGGCCTTCGATGAAGTGTTCCGCAACGCCAAGGGCCGCATACTGGTTGCCAGCTTCGCCTCGCTGATCTCCCGCATGCAGCAGGTCGCACAGGCAGCGGAGCGGCATGGCCGCAAGATGGCCTTTGTTGGTACCAGCATGCGGGAAAACGCCAAGATGGCCCGCAAGTTGGGCTACCTGGATGTCACGCCGAACCTGATCGTTGATCTGGATGAGGCGCTGAAGATGAAGCCGGCCAAGGTGGTTCTGATGTGCACCGGCACCCAGGGCGAACCTTCCTCGATCACCGGCCGCCTATCGACCGGCACCAACCGGCAGTTCGACCTGAAAGCGGGCGACACCGTGGTGCTTTCTTCGCACCCCATCCCGGGCAACGAGGAGATGGTGCACCGCACCATCAACCGGCTGTTTCACCGCGGCGCCGAAGTGATCTACGATCCGATCGCCCCGGTACACGTCTCCGGCCACGCCAGCCAGGAGGAAATGAAGGTCATGTTGCAGCTGGTGAAGCCGAAGTACTTCGTACCGGTGCACGGCGAGCTGCGCCACCTCAGGCAGCATGCTGCCCTGGCGCGCGACATCGGCATCCCCGACGAGAACATCGCGGTGGTTGAGAACGGCACCGTGATCGAGTTCCGCGATGGAAAGATGAGCGTCGGCGAACGGGTTCCTGGCGGATACGTGTTTGTCGACGGCAGCGGCGTCGGTGACATCGGGCCGCGGGTCATGCGCGAGCGCGAGGAGCTGGCCCGGGACGGGTTTGTAGTAGTGCACCTCTCGTTGGACGGCCAGAACGGGCATCTACGGCGCGATCCGGAGATCGTCTCCAAGGGATTCGTGTTCGTGCAGGACGCCGAAGAGCTGTTCGAACAGGCCCGCACCCGCATACGCAAGCTGGCCAAGAGCGCCGAGTCCGATGCTCTGCGCCGCCAAATCGAAGAGGATTTGCGCAAGTTCTTCTACGCCGAGACCAAGCGGCGCCCCACGGTCCTGGTGTTTACCAGCCCCAAGCAGTAATGTTGCGATCCCCCTCGGCGTGCGTATAATGCGCCGGGTCATGCGATTTGGGGCGGTGTTGCTGGTGCTGTGCCTGACGGCCTGCAACTCGCCGGCCCAAACCGAGGTGGTCCCGGATGCCAGCCAAACACCGTCCCCGATTCCGGCCACAGTCACCCCAACTGCCGAACCCGTGGCGGCGCTCGTCAACGGGGAACCGATTACGCTGCGGGACTACCAGTCTGAACTTCAGCGCTACGAGGCGGCAATGGCCGAGCTTGGCATCGAGCTTGCAACTCTTCCCGATTACCGGGCGGAGGTGCTGCAGCACCTGATTGAGCGAAAACTGCTGGTGCAGGCCGCTCTGGTGCTAGGCCCCGAGCCAAGCGATGCCGAGCTGCAGCAGCGCTACGACGACCTGATGGGGCAGCGGGGCGGCAGTCAAGGCATGCTCGATTGGCTGAACTCGGTCGGGTACACGCCGGACGAGTTTCGCTCCACGCTGCGGGAAGAGATGCTGGCGGCGCGCATGATCGATGTGATCAGCGAGGGCATCGCTTCTGACGTGGAGCAGGTGCACGCCAGGCATATTCTGGTGGCGACCGAGGCCGAAGCGCAGGAAATGTTGGAGTTGCTGGACAGCGGAGCTGAATTCGATTATCTGGCAAGCGTGTACTCGCTGGACAACAGCACTCGCCCGGGTGGAGGCGACCTGGGCTGGTTCCCGCGAGGCACCCTGACGGTGCCCGAGCTTGAAGCGGCCGCGTTTGACCTCCAGCCGGGAGAGATCAGCGGCATCGTGCACACCACGCTCGGGTATCACGTCCTTCAGGTACTGGAGCGGGAGCGCCGGCCGCTTGCCGGAAATGACTTGATCGACTACCGTGGGGCCGCTGTGGAGCGTTGGTTGACCGATCAGCAGCAGGCCGCCACGATTGAAATCAGCGTGGAGCCATAGGACTAACTGGACATAGCCAGACTGCGTACGAGCGTTTAGAAAGAAGAGACGACACATGGACGATCCATTTGACACCGGCGGTCCGCTGCGCGGCATCAACATCGGCCGCCTGATCATCAATCTGCTGACGGTCGGCTTTCTGCTCGGCGCCTTCGGCCTCGGTGCGGCGTACGCCATGATCTTCGTGAACCCGCAAGCCGGCTTGAACCCGTATCCACCGCCGACCTTGCCGCCGACCATCGGTCCGCCGACACCGACCAACACGCCCGCCATCCGGCTACCGACCGAAATCCCGCCGTCGGCCACGCCGCGGCCGCTGCCCAGTGCGCTGCCAACCGCTACCGAGACCCCGCTTCCAACCGAGGCGGCGGACGTCACCCAGCCCGCGCCGGCCACCGCCGAAGCGGGCGCCCAATTCGAACTGCAGACCGGGAGCCCAACCTACACCAGCGATCCGATGGGCTGCGAGATCATGGAAGTGGCCGGGGTGGTGTACGACGCAGATGGGAACGCGATCCTCGGGTTGGCATTGCGAATGGGAGGTGAACTGGCGGGAGCGCCGTTTGGCCCGATTGACACTCTGAGCGGCAGCGCCGCCGATCGATTCGGATTTGGTGGCTACAGCTTCGAGCTGTCCGATACGCCGGTGGCCAGTGAAGAAACGCTCTGGATCCAGATCATCGAGGCCAGCAGCGGCTTGCCGCTTTCGGAGCAGTTCAGGCTCACCACCCGATCGACCTGCACCGAGAATCTGATTCTGGTGAACTGGAAACAGCAGGAAAGCTGAGCCAAAGTCGAGGTGCTGACGAAGGCTGAGCCAGCGGCGAAGTCCTGACGAGGGCTGAGCCAACGTCGAGGTGCTGACGAAGGCTGAGCCAGCGGCGAAGTCCTGACGAGGGCTGAGCCAACGTC
>CAZGCX010000003.1:0-24672 GCA_964524585.1 uncultured Anaerolineaceae bacterium | reverse complement strand
AACGTCGAAGTGCTGACGAAGGCTGAGCCAGCGGCGAAGTCCTGACGAGGGCTGAGCCAACGTCGAAGTGCTGACGAAGGCTGAGCCAGCGGCGAAGTCCTGACGAGGGCTGAACGCTAACGCGGGATGACAAGACAGAGCGGGTCGCCAATCCAGGCGACCCGCTCTTTTGACTCCTGGACGCGCGTGGTCCGCAGACCGCTCAACCCAGGCCGTCTATGATTTCCTTCAGCGCCGCCCCTACGAATTCCACTTGTTCATGGGGCATCACACCGGAGAACGGCAGCGCCAGACTGCGCCGTCCCAGATCCTCCGCAATCGGGAAGTCGCCGGGCTGATATCCATACCGCTCCACCATGTAGGATTGCAGGTGGATCGGCCCGAAGTAATTGCGGCTTGGAATCTCCCGGTCGGCCAGGACCTGCATCAGCGTCGCCCGGTCGATTGATGGGTCCAGCCGGATCACGTATACGAACCAGCCCATGCGGGTCGTCGAGGCTGCCACCTGGGGCAGTTCGATTCCGGAGACCGGTCCCAGCGCCTCCTGATACCACTGCGCCACTTGCGCCCGCTTGGCCAACAGTTCGTCCAACCGCTCCATCTGCGCCCAACCCAGGGCCGCACTCATCTCGTCTAGCCGGTAGTTGTACCCGGGCAAACTGTGCTGCAGCCAGCCATCACCCGCTGCCCGGCCCTGGTTGCGCAACGCCTGCACCCGCTCGGCCCAGTCCTGACGATTGCTGACCACCATACCTCCTTCACCGGTTGTTACCTGCTTATTGGGATAGAAGGCGAAAGCCGCCGCGTCGCCAAACGAGCCGGCCGCCTGGTCCCGATACTGTGAGCCGAGCGCTTCCGAGGCGTCTTCGATCAGGTTGAGCCCGAACTCGGAGGCGATTTCGCCCAGCGCATCGTAGTCAGCCGGCTGCCCGAAGACGTCCACTGCCAGAATGGCCTTGACCTCTCCCGCATGCTCTGCCCCGCTGCGCGGCAACCATCCGCTCTTTCCAGCGCTCATATCAGAAACTGCCAGGCGCACCTGCTGCGGATCGATGTTGCCGGTTGAGGGCTCCACGTCCACAAACAGCGGGATCGCGCGCTCATAGAGCATCACGTTGGCGGAGGCCACGAAAGAGAACGGGGTGGTCACGACCAGCGCGCCTTCCCGAATACCCGCCGCCCGGATGCAGAGATGCAGCGCGGCGGTGCCGGAGCTCACTGCCACCGCGTGTTCAACCCCGGCCGCCTTGGCGACTGCCGCCTCGAAGCGCTCGACCTGCGGCCCCATGCTGAGTCGCGGTGTACGCAGGACTGCGGCGACCGCTTCGCGCTCCTTATCGCTGATATCTGGAGCCGACATGCTGATTTCCATCAATTCAACCTCTCCAGGGCATCCGGAACCGACGCCAGATCGAACACCACCAGATCGGCGGCATGCTGCGGCGTGGGCGGTTGCTTTTCACTGTGCTCGCCCCCGGGTCGACGGACGTGTACGGTGGGCATTCCTAGCTGGCGGGCGCCGATGAAGTCTTTGAGCGGATTGTCCCCGATATAGGCGGCCTGGGGACCTTCCAACGCCAGCTCGGCCAGCAATGGTTCGAAGGCGCGCGGACTGGGTTTCCAGTCCTGACGTTGGTCCTCGCCCAAAATGATCGTCGGACGGAAGTATTCGGTCAGGCCCAGCGCCTCCAGCTTGCGCTGCTGGCCGGGCCGGTGGCCCTGCGTGATCAGGCCCAACTGGTACTCGTGACGCAGCTGCTCCAGCACTGGAAGGGCATCCGGAAAGGGTTCGATCTCCGGCATGTGGTCGCGATACTGGTCTACCATCTGTGAGACCCGATGATCGTCAGGCAACTTGCGCTGTGCGAGCCAGCGATTGAATGTATCCCCTCGCACGCCCGTTTCGAACAGCTGAAGCAGCTCACGGCGCCCCTCAGCGTACGGCACGCCCAACTCCCGCTCCGCCCAGCGTGCGACTGCTGCGAAGCCGCTCAAGGCGTAGCTACGCTCCGGATAGAGCGTATCGTCCAGGTCAAATACGATGGCTTTCAGCTTCGCCATAATCTGATCCGGTCAGGAAATACGACTGATCGTAGCGTGTGAGATACAGGCCGGCCTGATAGCTCCCCAGCGGCGGCGGCGCCACCTGCAAGCCTGCCGCTTCCGCCAGGTACCAGCGTGGAGAGGGGATCCCGGCCGCGATCCCCAGCGGCAATCCTCCGCCGAAACGCGCATTGATCTCGGTGAAGAATGGCTCGTCTTCTCGCAACATGCACTGCACCGTGATCGGGCCGGTCGCCTTGAGGGCGGCCGCGATCCGGGAACAATACTCTTGAATCCGCGGGGAATGCACCGTGACCCCCTTTGCCACTTCTCCCCAGCGTACTTCAATCCGCTGGCGGCTGACGACTGCCCACAGCTCACCATCAAGGCTGCAGCTTACGTCGTTGGTGATCTCGGGTCCCGGCAAGAACTGCTGCACCAGCGGCCGCTCGATCCGGGACAGTGCTGCCGTGAGTTCCGCTGAATCCTCCACTTTGACCGCGTTGTGGCCGGCACTCCCCACCCGCGGCTTCACAAACAACGGGTACTCGACCCCCTGAGGGGGTTCCCGATCCCAGGAGAGCGGCGCCGGGATCTCGATCGAGCGAAAGAGCTGATAGGTCATCCACTTGTCATTCGTGGTGGCAGCCGATTCGGCCGACAGCGTCGCCAGTCGGGCGCCGTGCTGCTCGAGTGTTTCCCGCCCGGCCGCCAGCGCCGGGATGTCGGGGTCGATCAAGGGAAAGATCAGGTCGATCGCTTCCCGTTCACAGATTGCAGCCAGGGCCGGGAGGTAATCCGGCTGATCAACGCCGGGCACCAGGTAGTAGCGGTCCGCCTGTCGCAAGGCTGGCGCTAGCGGATCGACGTCGGTTGCCACCAGATGACCAGCCAGAGAGAGTTCCTGGTAGGCCAGACGAAAAGCCTGCACCAACTCCACCCGCCGGCCGATGCTGGTGAGCAGAATGTTGACCGGCTTAACCTGGCTTCCGGCCGACGCCATAATAGCCTCCCACGATCCGATGCCGCTGCGGGCCACGGCTCAGCCAACGGTCCAACCAGCGAAGCGGAAAGAGCACGATAGAGAACAGTCCCTTTACGGCCGAGTATGCACCAGGCAAGAACCTGGCAGCCATGCCGGCGACGAGCTCCACTGCGATCCGATACGCCCCGGTACCCGGCCCATAAGCCACTTCCACCCGCTCGCAGCTCAGTCCAGCCTGCTCGATCAACTGCCGCAGACCGGCGTGCGAAAAGCGCCAGTAGTCGTCCGGCTCCGGATGGTACCCGATAATGAAGGGGACCTGCAGGTACAGGGCTCCGCCGGCCTCGAGCACCCGGCCCATCTCGTTGACGGCCAAGAAGGGATCGCTCACGTGTTCAACCACCTCTTGCGACAACACCAGCCGGAAGGCGCCGGTGGCAAAGGGCAGCTGCTTTGCATCGGCGATGCAGTCTACCAGCATGCTGGCGCTTCGATCGATGTTCAGCAGGCGCCGGTCCGGGCTCCGCTGACCGGCGCCCACGTTCAGCCCCTTGCCGCCACCCTCCAGGCGCTGCAGTTGGCGCTCGATCTCCTGTCGCACGGGAGGTGAATCACGGTAGGTCGACCAGAAGGTGCGCGTCACCCAGCGGCGCATGGTTCAGCGCCTCTCCAGTGATTCCAGAAGGTCTTGCATCTGGGCTGCCAGCTGCTGGCGATCATACTTCGAACGCACAAACTGGTAGCCGCGTCGCCCCATGGCCTGGGCAGCCTCCGGATCGGCCTGCAAGCGGAGCACTGCCCTGCCGAGCGCCTCGCCATCCCCCGGCACGACGTAAACTCCGGCCCCGGCTGCATCCACTAGCTCTCGGATCACACCGTCGATGGCCAGCACCACCGGTTTACCGGCTGCCATGTAATCGAACACTTTGTTGGGATAGGTGGTGGTGAACAGGGAGAGTGGCTTGAGCGTCGCGAGACCACAATCGATTTGCGCCAGCAGGCTCGGGATGCCGCTCTTTGCCACCGGGGGCAGGAAAAGCACATTGCTGAGCTGGTGGGCCTGAGCATAGTCCATCAAAGCGGACTTTTCTGCGCCATCACCCAGCAGCACAAACACGATGCCGGGGTCCTGCCGCAGGGTTTCGGCCGCATGCAGCACTTGCCACAGGTCGTTCGCCATTCCCAGCGCGCCGGCGTACAGCGCGATGAACTTGTGGAGCAGACCGTGTGCGAGCCGGAACTCATCGTCTGGTGGCGCAGCGTCGAAACTCTCGGTATCCACACCATTGGGAACCGAAACGACCTTTGCCGGATCGGCCCCGGCCCGCTCCACGTGCGGCGTGAATCCAGGTGAATTCACGACAATACATGGCGCCCACCGGTAGAGAAAACGTTCCAGCCAGCGCGACATGGCGATCAGCGTCGGATTGCGCAGCGCGCCGATCTCGATCGCGAACTCGGGCCACAGATCGCGGACTTCCAGCAGCCACGGCGTGCGCTTGATCCGTGATAGCGCCCAGGCACTCCACCCCTGGAACAGCGGCGGGCTGGTCCCCCAAATCAGGTCCACCTTGGGCACCCACAGCCCGCGCCAGAGCGACGAGAGCGTGAACGACAAGAAGCCGACGGTCCTCCAGGCCGCTCCCTGGCGGCCCCCACCGAGCACCGTGCAGCGCACGATCTCCAGCCCAGGTTCGATCACCTGACGCCGGGCCGAATCCAGTCGCTGTCCGGTCAGGTAGCTGCGGGTGCCGGCCAGCACGGTGACGGTATGGCCGTGGCGCACCAGGTGACGCGCAAATTCGTAGTGGCGAGTGCCACCGGAATCTTCCGGGCGCACGAACACCTGATGGATCAGCAGGACATGCACGGCCCAAGCCTACCCTGTAACACAGAACCGCCCACTCACGTGGGCGGTCTCATGTTCTATCCTAACCGTTCGACGACGGCTACATACTCATGTTCTTCATGGCGAAGTCTTTGCTGACAATTCGCCATGCTTCACGTCCCTCACCTGGGACCTTTGCGACTGCAAAGTAGCGCGTGCGGTTTCCAGAAGTCTTGGATTCGATCCGCCAGCTCTCGGTGCTGAACTTGCTTTTGTTCTTAATGTCGTAGAACTCTAGTGACTCTGCCATTCGAGATTCCTCCTCGGTCAAAGGGTTGGGCTAAACCGTGCTTGATACTACCCGCCCTTTGGCTTCCTTGCAAGTGCCACACGGGGGAGAAAAAGATCAAATGTTCTGCTCGCCCCCACGGATATGGGTCGCTCGCCTGTGTGCCCCAATATGTGACGAGGGATCAGTTTTCTTGCGCCGGTGTCTGCTTCGCTCGGCTGCCCTTTGCACGGCGTTGTTGCGCCCGCAGCGCGTCGATCCTTCGCTGCAGGTATGGGGAGAAGTAGCCTGCGTAGCGCCTCCACAATTCGGGTCGCGACCAGTCGTTACCGGTCACGATGCCACGGCAGGTCTGCTCGCCGCAGCCGCACTCGAACTCGTCGTACGGCGAACCATCGCACATGGCATAGTCGATACAGATTTCCTCGCCTTGCGCAATGTCACGCATTGCCACCACGGCAATCTGCCCGCTGAGGCCGGCGTTCGGATTACAGCTGTGGTTGACGAAATCCGGTGGATCGTAGGCGTGGGTCGAGACCTGATACAGGTCTTCCTCGACCTGAATGGAGTGCTGCTGCAGCTCCTTGGGCAGTTTGCGCAGCTGCTTGTCGCCTCGAATCACACCGCCCCATACGAGCAGCAGTTCCCCCTTGCCGATCGCCTTGCGAGCGTAAACCCCCATCCCGCCCTTGTGTGGGAAGCCACGTGCCTGCAGCTTAGGCGAAAGGTAAGAGTTGGACATGCCTGCTTGCAACGCTGCCTTGCCCGCCCGCAGTATGTCTACGCTCTTATCGGCTTGAGACGCGCCTTTGGCCGCCTGCGGCATGCTTTTGGCTGCCTGCGGCGTGCTTTTGGCTGCCTGCGGCGTGACCTTGGCTGCCTGCGGCGTGCTTTTGGCTGCCCGCGCCACCCTTGGCCTTTCGGCTGATAGGGTTTTCCAGTTACTCGCCATCGCTATGCTCCTTCTTCTGTAGCACGGCGATCATGCGCCTGGAGGCGGGAGAGTTGTCGAACGGCTGATCGATATCGTGATCGCCGTGCCAACCCACCACCTGCATCTGCCGCGACAACTTGGCCAACAACCGGATCTCGGCCGACGACATGAATCGTTCAAACGCCGAGTCCTTCACTACGAACTGCTTCCCCTTGTCCTTGACATGCATTTCCAGCTCGACCTGCGCTACCCCGGTGATCGGATCGAAACTCGGTGAGTTGGTTGCCCAATGGATTTTGACTTCTGCCCCGTTACGAGACCCTTTGTACTCAAACGTGCTGTAGCCTTGAATCGAGCATTCGCGCGGGTGGGTAAGATCCACGATATAGATTCCGCCCGGCGTCAGATTCCTGGCCACGGCCTGGAAATGATTCACCAGATCCTCATCGGTGAGCAAAGCGTCGAGTCCATCGAACATGATGAACGCTGCATCAACCGGTTCGGACAACTCGAAGCTGCGCATGTCAGTCGCCAGCCACTCCACCACCACTCCGGCGGCCACGGCCTTCTGCGCTCCCAGCTCCAGCATCTCGGGCCTCAGGTCCAGGCCAACCGCCCTCACGCCCCGCTTGGCAAAGGCCAGTGCGTGGTATCCCGGGCCGCAAGCCATGTCAATCACTGAATTCGGGCCTTCGCGCTCCGCGTATCGTTCATAGACATCGGTGACAAAGTCGACTTCGCGCTCCACGTCGCGATCAAAGATCGTGTCGTAATACAGCGCCTGTTGGTACAGATTGAGATGCTCGGCCATTCTGGCCTCCAAAAGCCAAAATTAATACCCCTGGGACGAAGCGGCTTGCTTCAATCCGAGGGGTGATTATGGGTGCTTGCTATTCGAATGTGGTTAGTACGTTATCAGATATAAGCTGGATGTCAATGGCCTGGAGGATTCAGGCACTGTGGGAGGGCCCGTCGCTGCCCAAGAACTCTTCCGAGGTGGCCTGGCCAGGCTGGCTGATACCCTCCCGCTTCACCACTTTCCAGAAGGTTGCCAGCAGGATCTTGAGATCCAGCCACAGGGTGCGGTGATCGACGTACCAGACGTCGTAGGCAAACTTCTGCTCCCAGGTATTCGCGTTGCGTCCATTGATCTGGGTCCAGCCGGTAATTCCGGGTAGCACCTCATGACGGCGCGCTTGCTCCGGCGTATAACGCTCCAGGTAGCGCATCAATAGCGGGCGCGGGCCGACCAGGCTCATCTCTCCCCGCAGCACATTGAGCAGCTCCGGCAACTCGTCCAGGCTGAACGACCGCATCAGCCGGCCCAGCGCAGTGATCCGCTCCGAATCGGGCAGCAGCTGGCCCTCAGCGTCCCTGGCAGCCGACATGCTGCGGTACTTATAGAGCGTAAAGGGTTCAGCTCGATAGCCGGGCCGGGTCTGACGGAACAGAATCGGTCGACCATCGAGGATCCACACCCCGACTGCCAGCAACAGCAACAGCGGGCTGATCAACAGCACACCCGGCACCGCCAACAGCAGATCCATCAGGCGCTTCGAGGCTGGCACGCCGGTCGGGAGCAGGCGGGCGCTCATGTTGTGGGTCTCCGATCGCTTTCGGCGTGACGCCGGCCCTCGCAACCTGGGCTGGGCTCAGTGACCGGTTGCCGCTCAATCCGCATCATTCAGGAACTCCGCCAGCGGTCCGTCGGCGCTCGCAAGGCTGGGATCCGGCTGACCCAGCTGCCACCAGCTCGCAATTCGAAGTGGGAGCGGACCGCGCAGCCTTGCCACCAACGACAGCCCCGGCTGGCGGCGGCCGTAGCTCGGCGCCCACCAGCCGACTCGATCTGGCGACTCGTCAGCCTCAGCGTTCGGCGCAGGATCGCCCGCCACCTGACCGCCGGCGCGGTACAGAGCCAGCTGCACTTGCGCTGGCTCGATGCGCAACGTCAGCTGGTCGATTTCGGTTGCCAGAGACAATTGCTCACCCTTTAGGTCCCACTCACCGTCTGGAAGTAGCCAGGCCAGCCGCGCCTGGTGCTCGCCGCTGCCCAGCAGGTCGTCGATCACCACCCACAGGGTATCGCCGGCGTGTACGACGCTACGACGGTGCCGAATTCTGTCCGTCAGCCAGCGTTCGGCCGCCAGCGACCCGCTGGTCGCGTCACCGCCTTCGGCCGAGTCTTCGCCTGCCGACCTCCCGAGGTACACGGCCGGGTAGCGCTCCAGCCAGAGGAAGCGCCCAACCCGGCGCATTGGCTCCTGATTATCGGCGGTGAGGGCGTTGTGCGCTGCCGCCTCTTCCAGGCCGGTTCTTGTGTATCGATAGCTTCCAGGGTCCCGGCCGATATTGTTTCCGTTCCACCACAGATCGAGCTGCAACTGATCGGACTGGGAGGGTCGACTGTCGAATCGAGCGCAGCGCAAGGCGGCCCAGCTGCGTCTGCCCCGCAATAGATACAGCCCAGCCCGAGGAAAGTCGATCTGCGACCGGTCGCCGGCTGCGATCGCGGCGGCTGATGCGGCTCCGGCGCCGGTCTCGGCCGGCGACGGTTCGGTCGCCGATGCCGGGGCCAGCCCCAGCCACAGCGCCGACTCGTCCCATGGTCCAGCCGGAAAGGCCGTTTGGCCATCAAAGGCGAGTGAGGCGGCCTGAACGACCGGCCGGTAATCTGAATGTGGGCAGCCCGAAAGGGGCAGCACCTCCGAACCATCGTTGCTTCCCAGGTTGGGAGCGCCGCCGCTCTCGCGGTCGACCAGCGCGGCCAGCGCCCGAGTCAATCGCTGCAGGACCGCCAAACTACGCTCTGGCAGCGGTTCCCGGTTGCGCTCCGCCAGGCGCGCCACCCACAAGCCCAGGCTGAGCGCCAATCGATGATAGTTGGTCGAGTGCTGGATGTATCCGCCATCCGAGAAGACTTGATCATCCAGCGCCCTGAGGAACAGGCGCCGTCCACTCCGCTTCCAACGTTCGGCGTGACGGAGCATCGGGAAGAGCAGGCCAGCGGTGTACAACCCCGCCGCTTCACTGAGCAAGTGGTTGTTACGCTGCGCCTTGGCGTAGCTTAGCGTGGGAGGTATGCGGTTGGCGTGGACGCCGATCATGGTGAGCAATTGCGCCCGCCTGGCGTGGTCCGACTCAAGCCGGTCACTGAAGGCAAACCAGCCGAAGCTGAGCGCCATGATCCGCAACGCGACCTCCTGGGCGGAGATCCAGTTCGGCCCGCGGTTCGGCGGGTTTGACTCCTGCCATGAATTCAGCAGTGCGAAAAAGGCTTCGGCATAGCGGTGCTCCTGCGTCAGCAGGTAGGCGCGCGCCAGCGGATAGACCCAGCCGAGGCGCGAGAGCTCCCAGAGCATTCGCAGGTCCAGCGAGTGATCGTTGAGGTAAGCCGTCCAGTGCCGTTCGGCACTCATGGCCGTCGCCGCCCGCTCCAGCGGCAATTGCAACCAGGCGGGTGGGAAGCCCAGCGGCACCGGCTCGCCGCCGAACAGCCTGAAGGCGCCTTCGCCGATCTGGGCCGCGACCTCTGCGACCGGATGCTCGGTCCGGGTTTGCAGTTGTTGGAGCACTGGAAGGGCGGCCAGCGGCCGATCGAACAGGAATCTCGCTGACGCTTTGTCCCGGTCCGCGCCCTTGGCCAACCAGGCCTCGAGCGGCGGCTCGTCCCAGCGCCTGACAGGCGTACGCCGCGCGATCCAACCGCTACGCAGCTGCACCTGGTACCAGGCATAGTATGCGAGCGGGCGCGGCCCCACTTGTTTGAGCAGGAGCCCGATAGGCATTGACATGGCTCAGGGAGTCTGCGGCGCCAACCGCAGCATGCGTCTAATCGACGGCTTCGAGATCGACCGGGCGGCCACTACGCAATGACTGGCTCGCGGCGAACGTCGCACGGGTGACCGCCTCCAGCTCGGCGTAGGCGATCGGCGGAGGTCCGCCCTCCAGAATCGCCTGGATGAAGGCTTGCCAGATACGCCGGTGACCCTTGTCTTGCCGCCAGCGGCTGCGGGTGACTTTCCGCCGACCTCCGGACACCAGTTCCAATCGGCGAAAGTCATCCAGGACAGCCACCCGGCGTCCGCCGAAGGCCTCCACCCGCTCCTTGGGGTAAGCCCGATCACCGGCGGCCACGTACTGGATGCTCCCGAGTGACCCGTCCGGGAATGTCAGGCTGAGATGCAGATTATCGGCGGGGTGTGGTGAAGAGTTCGGAAGACTGCTAGCGGTTGCCTGCAGCGGCATCGATCCGATCAAATAAACCAGGAAGTCGACGAAGTGACAGACCTCTCCGATCAGGCGGCCGCCCCCGACCTTGGGGTCATGCACCCAGTGATCGGCCGGAAGCTGGCCGGCATTCACCCGGTAATGGGCCGAGATTGGCTGGTTCGCCTGCGACAGGAAAGCCTTCATACGCTGCGCCATTGGCGCGAACCGCCGGTTGAAACCGACGGTGAGCAGCCCCGTGGCCCCTTCCAGAGCTGCCCTGACTTGCTCCAGCCCCTCCAAGTCGATCGACAGTGGCTTCTCGCAGAAGACGTGCTTTCCGGCCGACAGGGCTTCGGCCGTGGCCGCAGCGTGCGAGACGTGCCGGGTGAGCACCGCCACGGTATTGATGTGCTCGTCGTTGATCAACGCCGCCGGATCGGTCCCAGCGTAGCCAAACCCGAAGCGTGAGGCTGAATGCGCAGCGCTCAACCCGGCGGCGGTCGCGATGCCCACCAATTCCACCTGCGGCAGGCGCCGGAGGATGGGGATCGTGACCCGCTGTGCGAAGTTGCCGGCTCCGAGCATCCCGAGCTTGATCGACGGGTCGCGTCGCACCGCCGGGTGGGGCGCCGCGACCCGTCGCTCAACGCCGACCTGTTGGTCATAGGTAATTAAGATCGCCAGGGAATGCTCGGCTTGCCCATTCCGCAGCAACTCGTAGGCCTGACCGGCCTGCCCGACCGGGAATCGGTGCGAGATCAGGTGCTCGATCACCACCCGTCGCCGTTCTAGCAGCTCTAGAAACGATTCGATGTTGCGGCGCTCCGTCCATCGCACGTAGCCGATTGGGTAGTCGTGACCCTGCTGCTCGTATGCTGGATCGTAGCGTCCGGGGCCATAGGATCGCGAGACCACCAAGTCAAGTTCTTTTTCATAGTACAGGCGGCGGGGTAGCTGCATTCCGACCACGCCAACCAACACCACTTTGGCCCGGTCGCGCGCCAGGTCTCCGGCCAACACCAGCGGATCGTTGGTGTCGGTGTGCGCGCAAATCATCACCGCGTCGAACCCCAGCTCGTCGGTAAACGCCCGGCCGGCCTCCAGCGCCTGCTCGCGAATCACGGCCCGCCCGCCCACCTGCTCGGCCAGCGACACCCGCTCCGGATCGAGATCGACGCCGAGGGCCCGGCAGCCGGCAGCCTGTACGATTTGCATTGCCAGTTGACCCAACAACCCAAGCCCGAGTACCGCCACCCGCTCCCCCACCCGGGCGCCGCTCAGGCGGAAACCGTGCAGTGCGATGGCGCCCAGGGTACCAAAGGCTCCGGCTTCGAGCTCGACGCCCGCCGGCAGCCGTGCCAACAGATTCTCCGGGACCAGAGCGAATTCAGCATGCACCGCGTGGCCGCCGCCGGCACACGCCACCCGGTCGCCGACCTTGACGCTTTCCACGCCATCGCCGACCGCCTCTACCACGCCGCTCGACGAATACCCGAGCGGTACAGGCTGATCGAGACGGCTTTGCACCGCCTGCAGGGCGGCCAGCGGACCTTCCTGTCGAGCCTTCTCCAGTGTCTGACGGACCAGGTCCGGGCGGGCGACCGCCTTGCCAACGGCGCTCTTGCCGGCAAATGCTATCAGCGTACGCTCCGTGCCGGCCGAAACCAGCGAGGCGGCGGTCCGCACCAGCACCTGCCCCTTGGCAGGCATCGGCACCGGCACGTCGAGTACCGAAGGCTTACCGGAACGGAGGTCCTGTACGACTTGCTTCATTGGCAGTGACCGATTTTACAGGATGACGGGAGAAGTCGCAGGCGAAGGCGCGGGCCTCCAGCGCCGTTCCCCCCATCTCCCGGCCATCCCCGCAGCGCTGCGCCAATCGTGAGCGACAGTTCAGCCCTTGAGCACCTCACGGTAGAACGCGTCGGCGCGGGTCATGCAGGCGCTGTACTCTGCCCGATCGGCGACCAGTCGCTGGTTGATCGCCGCAGCCCGTGACCGGAGATCTTCGTCGGCCAGAGCCGTCGAAACCGCCTCCGCCAACGGCTCGGGCCGACCGGGATCGATCAGCATGCCATTGGCTCCGTGCTCGATCCACTCGGCCACCGACTCGAGCGCTCCCAACACCGGGAATGCGCCACAAGCCATCGCCTCCAGCAGCGTGTTCGGCGTGCCGTCATGTTCGCTGGGTGAGACCATCACTTGCGCCCGGCGCATCACGACCGCCATGTCTTCCGGCTGTAACGACGGGAGCAGGTGAATCGAGTCCGGTCTGCCGCTCGCCTCCGCCAGGCGAACGGCTTGCGTTTCGCCCGCCATTGCTGGGCACAGAAAGTGCGTCCGGGGATGCTCCTTCAGAATCAGCGGCACTGAACGGAAGAAGCTATCGTTGCGCAGGTAGGCACGGAAGCCACGCGGGTTGACCACCACCGGAGCGTTGTCCGGCAGCGAACGCAGCAACCCGGCCAGCTGATTGTGTTGTGGCTCACCTGGTGCCCCCGGGTGGAAGATTGTGAGCCGGACGCCTCCATTGCCGGGCGCCACCAATGTGGGCCAGTCTGGGTCGAATCCCCACGCCGGGGCAAGCCGCTGATCGCGCTGGCAATCGGTGTGCAGCCCGACTGCCTGTCGTAGCGTGCGGCGAGTCATCCGGCGCATGGTGGGCGAACTGGGGGCGTGCAGCGTGAGGTCGTTGCCCCAGATAGAAACGATCAATGGCGGACGGCTTTCGGCGGCCGCGGCGACCGCCGCCTCGAACGGGATGCGCAAACCATGCACCAGATCCGGCTGGAGCCGATTCACGATCGAGCGGACCTGCCGCCCCGCTCGAGCCACCGAGAGCGGACCAAACCAGTGCCGCAACCAGGTACGCAGACCGATGGTGCCTGCACCAGTGCTCACCGCTGCGGCCGGTGTACGCGCCACCCCGCTGAACGCCACCGGCACCACCGACAATGACTGCAAGTCCGGCAGCTCAGGCGCCGGACGGGTTGAAATCAGGTGCACCTCGTGCCCGGCGGAGATGAAATAGCCGATCCAGCTGCGGGCGATCGGGCTGCGACCGTCCGCCACGTAGAGCAGTTTCACCGTTCTCCGGCTCGCCGCAATGCCTGAATGAAGACCTCGGCCATCACTTCAATATTCACCTGCTGGGAGGCGATCCGGTGCGACTCGATGCCCATTTCCCGCAGTTTCTCTGGAGGAGCGTCCGACGCCTCTTTTAGCGCCTGGCTGAGCCCCGCCAGGTCGCCGGGAGCCACTCGCCAACCGTTCTTGGGCGTGACCAGATCGGCCTGCGAGCCGTCGGCTTCGGCCACGATCACCGGCAGCCCGTGCGCCAACGCCTGCTGGACCGCCAGCCCACCGGTTCCAGGCAGCACGAACAGTTCAGCAGCCCCAAATTCGTGCTCCAGCGCCTCGCCGCGCAGATCGCCGGTGAATCTGGCGTTGGGCAGTAGCTGTTGCGCCTCACGCTCCAGTGCCATCCGGGCTGGACCGTCGCCCACAATCGAGAGTTCCGGCCGCTCTGGCAACGATTGGCAGGCGCGCAGCAGCAGCTCGACCCGCTTGCGCGGCTGCAGCCGGCCGACAAACAGCACCCGTAGTGGCCGGGCGTGATCTCGCGGCGCCGAGAGCCTGGCAGGCCCCAATGGTGGCGGGGGGCCGGTGACTGCGTTCGGCGCCACAAACACCCGGTCGGCATCGATCCCCAGCTCCCGGTATTGCTGTGCGCCGGTCGAGCTATACGCGATCAGTGCGTCCATCCGCTGCAACATGCTGGCCCGCTGTGGCGACCACTTCGGGGCGCCCAGCCCCCAGCCCACGACCGGCCGCCCGCGGCGATGCATCCAACCGATCGCTCTGAGGCTGGATAGGTATCGCGGGTTGGCTTCCAAGACCAGCGCTTCCGGTTCGGTACGTTCCAGCCAGCCTACGATGCCCGGCTGCAGACACAGGTACAGCGGACCTCCGAACAGGTGAATGTTCGTTGCCCGAGACCACGCCGCCGCGCCCAATTGCTGGGCAGTTTGGATGGCCTCTTTGGCTCTCGGCTGGCCAGCGAAGACGCTCAGGCCGCCTTCGCAGCGACCGGCAAGCAGGTCAAAGAAGGCCGCCCGGTATCCGGGCAGGACCCGCTGCTGCAGTCCGAGCTTCCCGGCGAAAGTGCCGCTCGCGCTCACAGGACCACCCGACGGCAGCGCAAGAACTGCCGCCCGGGCTTGCGCCGCCATCCGAGACGGTCAGCCTGGCTCATTAGGCCTCACCCAGTTTGCCAGACACCGCCTCTTGCGGGAGTCCGACTACATAGTTCCTGCGGATCTTTCGCAACACAAACTCCGGATAGCCGCTGCGCATTTCAAACACTCGATACTGAGCTCTGCCCAGAATGGCAAGCGCCTCGGCTGCAGCTGTCTGCTCGTGCAACTCGAGCAGCAGCATCGGGCGGACAGTGGCCAGCAGCCGCGGCATGCCTCGCAGCACCAGCGCTTCAGCGCCCTCGACATCGATTTTGACCAGGGTGGGGGCCGGGCGGTTCTGATCACTGGACCAGTCATCCAGTGCGAGCTGGTCCACCGACAGGCGACCATGAAATTGCTCATCCCGACCGGGAGACTGTGAGAGTCTGCCCATCGCGATCGAGGAGTGAATCAGGAACTCGGACTGGCCGCTGCGGTCCGCCACTGCCGCCTCGACCACACTCACCCGTTGGCCCTCGGCATTGAGGGCCAGATTGCGGCGCAGACGGGCCAAGTTGACCGGCAACGGCTCGAAGGCCACCACCGACCCATCCGCACCTGCCCGCCGGGCCAGCACCAGGCTCAGGTACCCGATGTTGGCGCCCACGTCGTAGGCGACCATTCCCGGCCGGCCGAATCGCTCAATGGCGTGCATGAGCTGGGGCTCGTAGTTACCGAGCCAGAACGACTTCTCGGTCTTGAGATCCAGGCTCAGTCGAGCGCCGCGCAGCGGCCCGGCTGCGACCTCGACTTCGGTCAGTTCTTCCGGCGCGGCGCGAGCCAGTATCCGGCGTAAGAGCACGGCGAATGGCCCGGTTCGATAAAACGTTTGCCGCCAGCTCTCAGGAAGCATGCCGGCGACCCGGGCGGCCAGCCGAAGAATAGGCGAGATCATGAGCGGGGAAAAAGAACTGCCAGGTAGCCGTCTGCCATCTGGTCCAGGCCAAAGGCGGCCTCGGCCCGCGACCGGGCGCCGGCCCGGTAGCGTGGCTGTTCATCCAAGAGCTGCATAGCCGGTTCCAGCAGCGCTACCGGTTGGGGATCGTCGATCCACGGATCGCCGCCGAAGGGCGCCAGCCGGCCGGCGTCGCCCTGAACCAGTTCTGGCAGGGCACCGGTGTCGAAGCTGACGACCGGCAGCCCGCAGGCCATGGCCTCGATCACCGAGTTGGGGCAGGCCGGGTTGAGGTCGGCCGAGAACAGCAGGTGCGCCGAACGGTACAGTGCTGGCACGGCCTCCGGCTCGACTCGGCCGCGCCAATCCACTGACAGCAGGCTGGACTGCTCCACCTGCCGGCCAGCGCCACGGGTCCGGATGGAGCGCTGGGGCTGTTGCCCAGTTCCGCCATGCACATGCCCCGCCACGGTAAGCTCAACCGACTTGCGGGCGTGCATGGCAACCTCATTGGCCAGATCGAAGCCCACCGTTAGGCCATGCTCGTATCCACCGGCGTAGTTGGCCTCAACCATCAGCAACCGCAGACGACCGGGCGGTGGGGTTTCAGTGCCTTTCGGGGTGAAGCGATCCAGCGGCACTCCGTTGTACACCACGCTGGCCGGCACCGGGGTCGGCCCGTAGCTCCGCTCCCACCATTGGCGGGCAAATTGGCTCTGGTAGACGACGTGGTCGGCATAGCGTGAGCGCACCCAGCGCATCAGCCGGTTGTTGATCTCGGAACGCAGGTAATGTCGTAAGCCGGTACGGAAGCGGCGGTGCATCCAGTTGATGCCATCCAGTCGCTGAACGATGCGCGCGCCTCGCCGCTTGGCCCCGGCCAACGCTTCCAGGTGCCGGGTGCCTCCAATCACCAGCACCGCCTGGTAAGGGGTCTGTGCCAGGTCATAGCCGACCTGGATGCCGCGCCCGACCAGCTCCGCCGCCAACCGCCGTTGAAAGCCGGCTGGTCCCCCGATTCCGTTGAGTTGCGAGACAAAGCTGATCCGCGGTGCTCCCGCGCCGGCCGGGGGACTGCTCAAACTTGCTCTGCCTCAAGCAGGGCGTCGACGATCCGTTCGGCCGCGTGCCCGTCGCCGAACGGATTGACCGATTTAGCCATTGCCTTGCGCGCTTCCGGGTCACCAAGCAGCCGTTCGGCTTCCTGATAGATACGCTGCTCGTCGGTCCCCACCAGGATGGCGGTTCCGGCCTCCAGGGCCTCCGGCCGCTCGGTCACTTCGCGCAACACCAACACCGGAGTCCCAAGCGCCGGTGCCTCCTCCTGGATCCCGCCCGAATCAGTCAGGATCAACTCAGACCGCTTCATCAAATGCACCATTGGCAGGTAATCCAGTGGTTCGATCAAGTGCACGTTCGGCACTCCCGACAACAATCGCTCGGCCGGTTGCTGCACATTGGGGTTCAGGTGGACCGGATACACAATATGCAGCTTGGGGAAGCTCTCCGCGATCCGGCGCACGGCCTGAAAGATTCGCTCCAGTGGGGCGCCAAAGTTTTCGCGACGGTGCGCGGTGAGCAGAACGATGCGCTTCCACTTCTCCACATCGGCCAACGGGCCGCTGGCCAACTCCACCGGCTGCTTGATGGCGTACTCCAGCGCGTCGATGACGGTGTTCCCGGTCATCACCACCTGGTCAGCCGGCACTGCCTCTCGCAGCAGATTCTCCTGGGCCCGCGGCGTGGGAGCGAAGTGCAGGTCGGCCACCACCCCCAGCACCCGCCGGTTGATCTCTTCCGGAAATGGCTGGTATTTGTCGCCGGTGCGCAGGCCAGCCTCCACGTGCCCGATGGCAATCCCGTGATAATAGGCCAACAACGCGGCGCTCATCACCGTAGTCGTGTCGCCCTGCACCAGCACCCAATCCGGCTGGACCCGCTCCAAGACCGGATCCAGGCCCTTCAGCACCGCCGCGGTGAGCTCGTTTAGCGGCTGCGCCGGTCGCATCAGATCCAGGTCTACTTCCGGCTCGATCTCAAACAGACGCAGAACCTGATCCAGCATTTGGCGGTGCTGCGCGGTGATGCACACGGTCGAAGTGATCGAGGGAACCTGCTTCAGCCGGGCGATCACCGGCGCCAGTTTGATCGCTTCCGGCCGGGTACCGAAGATGGTCAGGACCCGCAGACTAACCTTCCGCTCTGGCCCCGACGCCAAGCGCCCGCATCGTAAATCCCGCCGCCTCCCAGGCCGCCGCCTCCCACGCTCCGCACAGATCGACTGCCAGACGGCCGGCCATCAGATCTCGGGCGTGTGCCGGGTCGAGCTCGACCACTTGACGGTGCCCGACCAGCGCAACCACGGCCGCTGCCTGGCGCAAGGCCTCGTCCATCGATGCCGCAGCGCGCGCGCCCTCAACCTGCGCATCAAGCTTGAAGGGTTCGAAGCTGGTCACCCGGGCCCCGGCCGCCACCAGCCGCTGCACGATCTCGATCGCTGGGCTGCTGCGTAGGTCATCCACGTTTGGCTTGTAGGCCAACCCCAGGGCAGCCAGACGGGCGCCGCTCAGGTCGCCGATCGCTCGCTGGAGCGTTTCGACCGCAAATGACGGCTGGCCGTCGTTTACCAAGCGCGCTTGGCGGATGAGCTGTGAGTACTTCGGGGCGCTCTCCACTAAGAACCACGGATCGACGCCGACGCAGTGGCCGCCGGCTCCGGGTCCCGGGCGTAGGATTTGCACTCGCGGGTGCCGATTGGCCATCTGGATCGCCTGCCACACGTTGACTCCGAGCTGTTCGGCGATTCGGGAAAACTCATTGGCGATGGCAACGTTGACGTCGCGGTAGGTGTTCTCCATCAGCTTGACGAACTCGGCGGTGGTCGAGTCGGTCAGCAGCAGCTCTCCGGTTACAAAACCTGCGTAAAGGTCCCGGGCAGCACGCGCCGATTCGTCGTCGACTCCCCCGATGATCCGGTCGTTTTCAACCAGCTCCTTCAGGATCTTGCCGGGCAGCACCCGCTCCGGCATGTAGGCCAGCAGGAAATCTGTTCCGGCTTGCAGACCAGAGCTCTCAAGAATCGGTTTCACCACCCCGGTGGTCGTTTTCGGGGGGCAGGTGGACTCTAAGACCACCAGGTTGCCGCGCTGCAGGTGCGGCGCGATCGACTGGGCTGCGCTGACCACGAAGCTCAAATCGGCTCGCTTGTCATCCTGGATCGGAGTCTGCACCGCAATCACGAAGGCATCAGCCGGCGCCGGACGATCGCTGATCCGCAAATTCCCGCTGTCGAATGCTTGCCGCACCAGCTCTTGCATGCCGGGCTCCTGGATGTGCGACTCCCCGCCCTGCAGCGCCGCCAGCACCGCCTGACGGATATCCACCCCCACCACCTGCTGGCCCTTGACCGCAAAGGTGCTGGCAGTCGGCAGTCCGATGTACCCCAGGCCCAAGACACAGATCGAATTAAATCGCAACTCGGTCACTCCGCCGGAGAACGAGCAGTATTATGACATAGTCAGGAGTTCGGGCCCTGTCCGGTCTATAATCTCCCTTTCGAATCCATGCGACGGCGCTGGTTTCTCCCGGTCCTCACTGTAGTCATGGGCATGCAGCTGCTGCGTGTGTTCATTCCCAGCCTGGCCTGGTACCTGAGAGATAGCGTCGGTCTGTCTTCGTTCAGCCTGGCCCCCTACGCCTTCGGCACCTTCCTGTTCGGCTTTCTGGCCGCGCCGCTGCGGCGGATGGTCGGCTCAAGGTCCGCGGTCCGCATCAGTACGATCGGCGTGGTGGCCCTCCGGCTGCTGGAGCAAGTCAGCACCAACCCCGAATACGATTTGTGGCTCAGCATCTACGGTGTGGCGATGTTCGTGCTGTTCCTGCCGTTGTATCTGGGCCACCTGCGTGCAGCAGGCAAAGGCGCCGCGACCTTGTGGGGCTATGGTCTCCCGCTGGGGCTGGCGACCGACATCGCACTTCACGGCGCCAGCGGTACGCTGGATCTAACCTGGATCGACGGCATTCTGCCGATTGCAGTCACCGTGGTCATTGCGGCCGTGTGTCTCTGGTCGCTCTGGTCACTTGATCGGGCAGACGGTTTATCGGAGTCCAGTTGGGGCGGCGCCCTGCCGTTGATCGGCATCGGCCCGCTCATCCTGGTGGAGCTCATGATTTTCGAGAGCCGCGGCTGGGTGGAAGAGGTGGCCGGGATCGATGCGCCGCTGGGCTTCGCTGTGGTCATGGCCGGCAATTTGGCGCTGCTGCTCGGGGTACGGCTTGGACTATCGGGGCCGCGTCGCAACGGCCTGGTATTGGCGGTGGGCTCCGCGATCTACCTGCCGCTGGCCACCTACTATTCCGCCACCCCAGGCTTGCTGCTTATCGGCACGTTGATCCTGACCCAGCTGGTGCTTGGCTGGGGATGGGGCATGATCTGTTCTGCGGCGGCCACCAGCGAGTCGGCCGGACTGGGGCGGACCGGGGTCAGCCTGCCGCTGGGCACGCTGCTGTTTCTCGGGCTGGCGTTCGCTTTCTACCTCGCATTGGACGTGGCATTGCCGTTCCCGCGCGGGTGGGTACTGCCACTGGGGGCATTGCTCTTTGGCCTGTCGACCATGATCGCAGCCCGGGCAGCTCGCTTCGCATCCGAAGCGCCCTCCAGCGGGCCGGTTTGGGTTGGCGCGGCGCTATTGCTGGTCCCTTGGGTGGTGTGGCTGGTGCAGGGACCAGTACCGGAAGCGGTAACCGGAACCGGTTCGGTGCGGATCATGACCTACAACATCCACTCCGGATACGGTGCGGCCGGACGGCACAACCCGGAACAGATCGCCCAGGTAATCGAGGCCAGCGGCGCAGATATCGTGGCGCTGCAAGAGGTTTCCCGGGTCCGTCTGTTGGACGGCGGCACCGACCTGGCTGGCTGGCTCTCGCGGCGTCTGGGCCTTCCAGTGATCTTCCGCGGCACCGAGGAGCCGATTTGGGGCAACGCAATCCTCTCCCGCTTTCCGATCCTCGAGTCAGGCTGGGACGACCTGCCGCGCGAGGGCGCCCTGATCGGACGCGGTTACTTGTGGGCCAAGATCGACGTCGGATTTCCGCTGCTGGTGATCAATGCCCACCTGCATCACATCGAAGAGGACCATCAGATCCGGCTGGTGGAAGTGCCGGCACTACTGGACTTCTGGAACGGTCGGCCCACCACGATCCTGTTGGGCGACTTGAATTCTGAGCCGGACTATCCAGAGATGGCCTTGCCGCCAGCTGCCGGGTTGGTGGATTCGTGGAGCGAAGCAGGCGCCGGGGTCGGGTTTACCTGGTCGGCCGCCGCCCCGGGAAAACGCATCGATTGGATCTGGCACTCTAGTGATCTGCAAGCCGCCCAGATCGAAGTGATCAGCAGTCAGGCTTCCGATCACCTGCCGGTGGTAGCCGAGATCCGGCAGGCACCCTAGCGATTACAATGTCCGGGTTCTAAGCATGGCCTGGCGCGTTTTGGTGACCGACGGGCTGGAGCAGCACGGGCTCCAACTGCTGCGCGAACAGGCCGAGGTGGTCGAGTCGGCGCAGCTTCAGCCGTGCGACGCGTTGATCGTGCGCAGCAAGACCAAGGTCACCCGCGAGGCCCTGAGCCAGCTTGGAACAAGCCTTCGCGTGATCGGGCGTGCCGGAGTCGGCGTGGACAACATCGACCTTGCCGCCGCCGGTGAACTGGGGATCACGGTAGTCAACGCTCCCCAAGCAGCGACTATTGCGGTTGCGGAACTGACCGTCGGGCTGATGCTGGCGCTTGCCCGGCAGCTGCCCCGGGCCGACGTCGCCATGCATCAGGGCAGGTGGGAAAAGGCCGAGCTGCGCGGTTCTGAGCTGAATGGGAAGCAGTTGGGGATCGTCGGGATGGGTCGGATCGGCGCGGCGGTCGCTGAGCGGGCTGCCGCCTTTGGGATGCAGGTGAGTGGTTACGATCCGCTGCTCGAAGCGCAGCTCATTCGCCAGCGCAATGCGGAGCCCACGGCGCTTGATCAACTCTTGGCGGAGGCGGATTACCTGTGTATGCACTTGCCGCTCAATGAGTCGACCCGCGGAATGATCGGGGCGGTTGAACTGGCGAAGATGAAGGCTGGAGCTCGCCTGATCTCGGTGGCCCGGGGCGGAATCGTGGACGAGCCGGCGCTGCTGGATGCGCTTAACCGCGGCCAACTTGCCGGCGCAGCACTCGATGTCTTCAGCAACGAGCCGCCGGGTGAGAGCGAGCTGCTTCGGCACCCGAATCTGATCGCCACCCCGCACATCGGGGCACAGACCGAAGAAGCGCAGACCAGAGCGGCGATTGACATCGTGAGCGAGGTGCTGGCCGCACTGCGGGGCGACCCGCTGCGCTGGCGAGTTGCCTGACCGACGAAGTTCTTGAGGATCGAATGGGAAAACACTACGAAAAGCTACTAAAGACCGTCGCACCGATCTTTGATCTGTGTTCCACCATCAGCCTGCTGGAGTGGGACCAACAGACCTACATGCCGCATGGCGGGGCACCGGGCCGAGCGGTCCAGATCGCCACACTCAGCCGAATGGCGCACGAGCTGTTCATCGGCGATGAGTTGGCAGCGGACCTGCAGGCGGCGGAGGACGAAGTGGCCGGACTCAACCCGGATTCGGACCAGGCCGGGGTTGTGCAGCGCTTGCGGCGGGACATCGATAAGAGCCGCCGGATCCCGGCAGACTGGATCGAGGAATCAGAGACCGCCTTCCGGCTGGCATTCAATGCCTGGGTGGACGCTCGGCGCGCATCCAACTTCAAGAGCTTCCAGCCCTACCTGGAAAAGACCTTGGAGCTCAAGCGGGCCTACGTTGCCTTCTTCGAGCCCTACGACAGCCCATATGACCCGCTGCTCGATGACTACGAGCCGGGCATGAAGGCCACCGCGGTCAAGGCGATTTTCGATCAGCTGCGTGCGGTGCAGGTGCCGCTGGTGCAGGCGATCACTGAGCGTGCGGATGCGGTCGACGACGGTTTCCTGCGCCAGGAATTCGACCACCAGAAACAGTGGGATTTCGGGCTGGAAGTCATTCGTGATCTGGGTTACGACTTCGCTCGCGGGCGGCAGGACAAGGCGCCTCACCCCTTCAGCATCTCGCTAAACCGAGACGACGTCAGAATTACCAATCGGATCAACGGTCACATTTTCGGCCCGACCCTCTTTGGATCGATGCACGAATCTGGACATGCGATGTACGGCCAGGGTATTGCACCAAGCCTAGACCGGATTCCGTCGCTCTCCGGCTCGACCCCAGAAGCCGCACACGATGCGTCGCTCGGGATTCATGAATCGCAATCCCGCATGATGGAGAATCTGGTCGGACGCAGTCGCGCCTTCTGGACTGCCTACTATCCCAAACTGCAAGCGATTTTCCCCAGCCAGTTGGGCGGCGTTGACAGTGAGACCTTCTACCGAGCGATCAACCGGGTCAACCCTTCGCTGATTCGGGTGGAGGCTGACGAAGCAACGTACAACCTGCACATCATGTTGCGGTTCGAGATCGAATTGGGCATGATCGAAGGTGAGATCGAGGTCTCCGACCTGCCCGAGGTCTGGAACTCCAAGATGCAGTCATACTTCGGCCTGACTCCGCCCAATGATGCGGACGGGGTGCTGCAGGATATCCATTGGGCAGATGGATATATCGGGTATTTTCCGACCTACACCATCGGGAATCTGGTCGCCTCCCAGCTGTGGCAGGTGATAGCGACCGATATCCCGGATATTGAGCAACAGATCGCCTCGGCCCAGTTTGAAACGCTGTTGGCCTGGCTGCGCGAGCGCATCCATCGCCACGGCGGGAAATACGAGCCAATGGTGCTGCTCAATCGGATCGCCGGCGAGGGTCTCAACGCGCAGCCGTATCTGGACTACCTGACCAGCAAGTACGGCGAGATCTACGGGCTGAGCTGAAGTGGCCGACATGCGTTCCTCGCGCGGCCGGCCCGCCGCCAAATGACCACATTCCTCCAAACTCTCGCAGGCCTGGCATGACCCTACTTCACGAGCGGCTGGCCACCTCGATGATGCTGTTCTTGTCGATTGCCGGCCTGTGGGGGCTGGCCAGCTACCTGTTTCGGCGGGGGGTGTCGGCCAGTTACTGGGGAATCCTGGCGATCGGCGAGCTGTTGGTCCTGGCCCAGGCGGTGGCGGGAGTGGTGCTCTGGCTGGGCGGCGCCCGCCCGGAGCGTGGGATTCACCTGCTTTACGGTGTGGTGGCTGCCATTGGTCTGCCGGGTTACTACGCCTACTCCAAGGGGCAAGACGATCCCCGCCGGGCCCTGAACTATGGTCTGCTCTGTCTGTTCCTGGTCGGCATCAGCTTGAGAGCGGTCACCACCGCCGGCTGAAAACCTCGACCGGGTGCCCAACCAGCCCGGGCCATCGGCATCCTGCGCTGCGCCCAGCGACGGCTGGCCTGACCAGCTCCGGCCGGAGTTGCGAGGCCGCTGCTCGGCGCCTTCGCGGCCATTGGTCTTCAACTTGCAACAAGTGACCTGCCGTGCTAAAGGTTGCCGCAATGCGGTGGCGTTTGCCGTTCGCGCTTTGGCTGGTCATGATGGCGGGTTGCACCCGACCGGACGATTCGGCGCGCATCCCCACCCCGACTGACCCGCAGCTGGCTCCTTCGACCGATCCGGCGCCAATTGCACCGCCTGATCCCACCCTGGCGCCGTTCAACTTATCCACGCCAGCAATCGTGATCGAACACTCTGAGCTCGGACCGACTGCCACTTCCGAACCGCTCGGTTTCCGGCTGCCAGACGCGCCGCTGATCGTCTACCGGCCTGGTTCGGGTTCCCAGGTCACCAGTCCGTTTCAGGTCTATGGGCGCGGCGGACCCAGCTTCAACGAACGAGTGCACGTGCGGCTGCTGGGTGAAGATGGGCGAGTGATTCAGGATCAAACCACGGTGCTGTTGGCCTATCCAGGAAATGCCGGCAACTTCGTGCTCACCCTGGACTTCGACACTCCCTGGGTGGCTGAGAACGCCCGGCTGGAGGTCAGCACCGAAGACGTGCGTTTCCGGCGCATGGACCAACTGGTCACGGTCGATCTGGTGCTGCTCTCGGAGGGGTCGGCGCGCATCCACCCCTCGCTGGGCGGCCCCGACAAGCTGGCCTTCGTCCAGCCTCGGGATGGCGGCATTGTTGAGGGTGGCGAGCCGGAACTCATCGTCTGGTGGCGCAGCGTCGAAACTCTCGGTATCCACAC
>CAZGCX010000002.1:15069-28306 GCA_964524585.1 uncultured Anaerolineaceae bacterium | reverse complement strand
CATTGTGATCGAGCGAATGGCAGCCTGGGTCAAACCGGACCGGATGCCCGCCTTGCACCCGTTCTTGCTCGCCAGCTATTCCGCCTTGACCCTGGTGGCGAACAATCTGGGCGAGACCGAATCCGGTGGCGGCCGACTGATTCTGGTCTCGCTCGTGGCAGCCGGCGCGATCTATCTGGTCGCCTGGTTGGCGACCAGGGAGTGGCTCAAGTCGGGCGCCATGGCCTCGGCTGCGGTGCTGCTGTTCTTCTCATACGGGCACGTCTTGAACCTGATGCAAGCGCTTGCGCCCGAGTTCAGATTCAGCGGAGCGCTGATCCTGCTTTGGCTGGTCCTGTTCGCGGCCTGGAGCCGATGGGTTATGCGCAAGGCGCCGGTTCTCAGGTCTTTCTCGACCGGGCTTACGGTTCTTGCCGCGGCGCTGAACCTCTTCCCGCTGTTCACGATCCTGACCTACACCGAACGGCAGGTCAGCTTGCATGACATCGTCGTTGAGTATGCCAATCGCGAACCGATCGCCGACCTCACGCTGCCGGACGGCCCACATCCCGACGTTTTCTACATCATTTTGGACGCCTACGGCCGGGCCGACGTGCTTCACGATCTCTATGGGTACGACAATTCGGATTTCGTGGCCGAGCTGGAGAAACGCGGCTTTGTGGTTGATCCCTACGCTGTCACCAACTACACTCACAGCGAAATCTCGATGGGCTCATCGCTCAACATGCGGCATTTCACCGATCTTCCAGACACCCTTCAATCGAACGGGATCACGCCAGACGAAGGGGCAATTCGACAGGCAACCGCCGAGATGATCCAATTGAGCGCGGTGCGGCGCGCGTTTGAGAGGATCGGGTACACCAGCGTCAGTTTCGACAGCGGATACATCCGTACCCGGATGGACAGCGCCGACATCTTTGTTCAGAGTCCGGAAATCGAGTCGGTGAGCACCTGGCAGATCGGACTGGAATTCATGCTATTGGACAGCAGCATGGGGCGTGGGTTGATCGACTTGCTTGGACCTGATCTGTCCCCGCACGCCCGGCTGTTCGAGGCCCACCGGCGGCGAGTACTGTTCACTCTCGACCACCTGGTGGACTACGCCGAAGCCGATGGAGATTACTTCGTTTTCGCCCACGTGATCTCCCCGCACGTTCCATTTGTGTTCGATGCGGAGGGGAACCCGCTGCCCAGCGCCGACCCGTACACGCTGCTCGATGCGCACGGTGGAGATCCGGCCAACATCCGGCTGTACGCTGACCAGCTGCACTACCTGAACACCCAGGTCCTGGCGGCGGTCGACACCATCCTGCAGCGCAGCAGCACACCCCCAATCATCATCTTGCAGGGCGATCACGGTAGCAAGGTGTACAGTGAGCCCGACCCGCCGCTTGACATCAAGATGCGGCTGTACCTGCCAATGCTCAACGCGATCCTTGCCGACGATGTGCAGTTCTATCCCGGCATGACCCCGGTCAATACCTTCCGCATGATCCTGGACTCGCGTTTCGGCGGTCACCTTGCACTCCAGCCAGACTTCAGCTATTTCCTGGAGCCGGTGGACAAAGGTTGGCAGTTCGTGGATGCCTGCCAGCTGTATCCGGCGTGCGCCGGCCTGAGCGTGGATCCCAGTGGGTGATCCGGAGCGGGCTTTGCTCTCGCTCAGTGGCCTGTCGGTGGGCGATGCTTTCGGGCAGCAATTCTTTGCCCAGCCCTGGTCGTCGATCCAGGCTCGTAAACTGCCTCCAGGGCCCTGGCGCTGGACCGACGACACCCACATGGCACTCTCGATCGTGGAGCACCTGCTAGATCGAGGCGATATCGATCCCGATCAACTGGCGCGGTTGATGGCCAATCGATTCGACCGAGATCCCAACCGCGGGTACGGCAGGGGAGCAGTTCGTTTGCTGGTGCGCGTGGCGGAGGGCATGGATTGGCGGGAGGTGGCGGCCGGCTTGTTCGATGGCGGCTCCTACGGCAACGGTGGTGCGATGCGGGCCGCGCCGATCGGCAGCTATTTCTGGGGCGATCCAGAGCGTGCTGCGGCCGAGGCGCGCAAGTCGGCCGAGATCACCCATGCCCATCCTGAAGGCCAAGCGGGCGCCATGGCTGTGGCGGTGGCGGCAGCGCTGGCGCCGATGAAGCCGGCACTCTCTGGACGGAGCTTCTGGAATCCGATACTCGAACTTGTGCCGCCGGGGCAGACCTGGGGCGCGATTTCGGAGGCCGCTCAGATCGGACCGGAAGATCATCAGCGGGCTGCCTCGGTGCTGGGCACTGGCCAGCAATTGGCAGCCTTCGACACCGTGCCGTTCTGTCTGTGGGTGGTCGCCAATCACGGGTTTGACTTCGAGCTGGCGTTGTGGACCACCGTCGCCGGGCAGGGCGACATGGATACCACCTGCGCCATCGTGGGCGGAATCGCAGCGCTCACGGCGGACATCCCCCAGGAGTGGCTGGACCGCCGAGAACCACTCCCCGACGACTTTCCACACTCGGCCTAACCGCCAGTTACAATCGCCACTGCGGGGAGATACTGGCCGCCCGCAACCGATCGATCGTTCACTGCGCGCCGACAGGACAAGATCAGCGGCGCGAACGAAGGAGGAGTTTAATGGCGGCATCAGGGAAGACAGAGCTCGCGACCTTGGGCGGCGGCTGCTTCTGGTGTTTGGAGCCCGCTTATGAGGCGTTGCGGGGAGTTGAACGGGTTGAGGTGGGCTATGCCGGGGGATCAGAACCCAACCCGACCTACCACATGGTCGGATCGGGGCGCACCGGACACGCTGAAGTTGCCCAGATCGAGTTCGACCCAACCACAATCGGCTATCGCGAGATCCTGGAAGTGTTCTTTTCGATCCACGATCCGACGACCCTCAATCGGCAAGGCGCAGATGTCGGACCGCAATACCGGTCGTTGATCCTGTACCACTCGCCGGAGCAAAAGCAGATCGCTGAGCAGCTGATTGGCGAGTTGGAGGCGGAGGGAATCTGGAGCTCGCCAATTGTGACCCAGGTCGAACCGTTCCAAACCTTCTACCGAGGCGAGGATTACCACCAGGACTACTACGAGAACAACCCGACGGCTGGCTACTGCACGGTGGTCATCGCCCCCAAACTGGCCAAATTCCGCAAGCGTTACGCGGAGCGACTCAGGGAGCAGCAGGGCAGCGTGGCTTAGGCCGTGGATCATCGGAGCATCGTCCGCAGCACCAAAGAAACCAGCTTTGCCAGCTGGATCGCCCAGAAGGATTGGGACCCCCTCAGTATGTCGCGGGCAGAGGGGGTCTATTTCTGGGACGGGGACGGGCGCCGCTATCTGGACTGGTCGTCCCAACTCTTCAACGTAAATATCGGCCACAGCAATCAGCATGTAATTGAGGCGATCCAACGCCAGGTCGCAGAACTGGCATATGCTTCGCCAGGCATCGCCACCCAACCGCGCGCCGCGCTCGGCCGACTGCTCAACGAGGTCACCCCCGGAGCGATGGCTAAGACTTTCTTTACCGTCGGGGGTGCCGAGGCGATCGAGAATGCCTTGAAGATCGCCCGGCTGTTCTCTGGTCGCCAGAAAGTAATCGCCCGCTACCGGGCCTATCATGGCGCGACCTTTGGAGCCATGACCGCCGGCGGCGATCCTCGGCGGCTGCCGAACGAGCCGGGTGTGCCGTGGATCGTTCACGTTCACGATCCGTACGCGTATCGCAGCCCACTGTATCGCGATCGAACCAGCGAAGAAGGCGAGCAGGCGCTGGTAGACCAGATTTCTGACACCATCCGCTTCGAGGGACCTGAAAGCATTGCCGCCATCTTGCTTGAAGGTTACAGCGGGTCAAGCGGTGTGATCCAGGGCGGAGAAGTATTCTGGCATGGAATTCAGGAACTCTGCCGCCAGCACGGCATCTTGCTGATTGTTGATGAGGTCCTCAGCGGCTTCGGCCGGACCGGCGAGTGGTTTGGCATCGACCATTACCCGGAGGTCGAGCCGGACCTGGTGGTGATGGCCAAGGGGCTTACCAGCGGCTACGTGCCGATGGGGGCGGTCAGTGTGACAGACCGTGTCGCCAGGCACTTCGATGACCATCCGCTAGCTGGAGGGCTGACCCACGCTGCCCATCCAGTGTCCTGCGCGGCTGCCATCGCCAATATCGAGGTCTATCGCACCGAGGGCCTGATCGAGCGGGCCCGCGCGATGGGGATCGAGCTGCGGCGGGGCTTGATGGATTTAGCGGAGGAACATCCTTCGGTTGGCGAGGTGCGAGGTACCGGCCTGCTGCAGGTGCTGGAACTGGTGACCAACCGCCAGACTCGCCAACCGATGAGCGAGTTCAGTCGACCGCTGTCGCCGGCAATGCAGGAGCTGACGGGCTCGCTTCGTCAGCAAGGACTGAGCACAATAGTGCGTTGGAACCTGGTCTTCTGCACTCCGCCCTTGATCATCAGCCAGGAGCAAATTCAGCAGGGCCTGGCCATTCTGGACCAAGCCCTGTCCATCTCCGATCACTATGTCACGAACTAGACTGGTCGGCGCATCGGTAGCAGGTCACGCCGGATCGCTCCCAATACCCAGTCTCAGGCTGCGGGGTCTGCCTCACGATCGGCCAGCCGAAGCTCCCGAACTCGAGTTCCCACTAGACCGGGAATGCCGATCAGGCCAGCCGATGCTCCAATCATGGCCAAGGTCCCCCAGACCGGCAGCAGGTAGCCGGTGATCACGCCTCCCAGCGGGCTAGCCGCCTGCATCATCGTCCTCAGCAGAGCGAATGTCCGGCCACGCATGTCCTTGGGGATAATCTGCATCCGGAGCGTCTGAGCCCAGATCGTGAGTGGCGAGTGGAGAAGGCCGAAGAGCACGAATACGACGAATACCCACCAGTATTGTTGGCTGAGGAGCAGCAGCACCAAGGCAGCGCCCGCCAGCACTTGAGTCCCGGCGATCATCGTCCCGAGCGCCAAGGGCAGGCTTACGCCGCCGGCCAAGAACGAGCTCAACACCTCCCCGACGGCCATCAATCCCAGCAACGTCCCATACAGCTCTGGACCTCCACCCAGAACCCGGTCGATATAGATCGGCAGCCAAACGAACGCGGCGCCAAGTCCGAGATTGGCAGCCATGAACATCAGAGTGGTCGAGAGCAGCACTTTGTTGGAGCGAAGCAGCCGCACGGCGTCACTCAATCCCGAGCGTGAACTGCTCGAGCCTTCAACCGGTGCGGTGTCTTTCGGGATCTTGATTCTGGAGAGGGCCAAGGCGAAGCCGAAGTAGCTTAGTGCGTCCAGATACAGAACGGCAAGCCCATTGCTCTTAGCGACGATCAGGCCTGCCAATGGAGGGCCGATGACCCCTCCCAAGGTAAAGCTCAGCACTTCCAGTGCGTTGGCCGTCTCCAGGGATTGGCGCGAGACCAAATCTGGCACCACAGACGGTCCTCCCGCCAACGGAATCATCATCAAACTGCCGTAAATCGCGGCCACCGCGTAGACGTGACCGAGCTCCAATACCCCGAGTGCGCGGAGCACCGGCAGCAATCCAACTGCGACACCGCGGATCAAGCTATCGACCAGCATTACGCGCCGGCGATCGAAGCGGTCCAACAACCATCCAGCGACCAATCCGCCGATCACCACCGGCCCGGTGTAGAAGAGCGTGAGCAGACCCAGCGCCTCAGCCGAATTCGTGGTGTCATAAACGAACCAGGTCAGCGCCACCTGGGTCATGGTGTCGCCGAGATACGAGAAGGTGAATCCCAGCCAGAACCTGCGGAACGACCTGATCCGAAGGATCTGCAGGTACTTGGAGGGATCCCAGCGAGTCGCCATCAGATCAGGTCCGAGCGGGATTCCAGCCGCCACTCGATCTGGCTGGCGCGCTGGACGGTGCGCTTTTCCATCTCCAAGAGCCGTCGCTTGATCTCGAGCCCGCCACCGTAACCGACGAGTGCACCCGAGCTTCCGATGACGCGGTGGCAGGGGATCACGATGGGCAGAGGATTGCGGCCGTTCGCGGCCCCAACCGCTCGTGTCGCCTTGGGGTTCTCGATCCGGGCCGCCAGCCGGGCGTACGACTGCGTCTGCCCATAGGGTATGGCCAGGACCGCTTGCCAGACCTGTCGCTGAAAGCGCGTGCCGCCCGGCGCGAGTGGGAGGTCGAAACTGGTTCGGACCCCGCGGAAATAGGCTGCAAGTTGGGCAATCGCCTCTGACAGGTCAGCCTTCTGCTCCAGCCAATCCGGAGCGGGAATAAGCGGTTGGTCTCCATCTTGGAAGTCAATAGCGCACAGCCCATCTTGGTTGGCTGCCAACAGGATGCGGCCAAGTGGGCTGTCCATGATTGCATATCGCGTGTGGTGCGTCATGGTCGGACTACACCGTCGGCGTATCGCTTCCACAAATGCATTGCGGCATATGCCCGCCAGGGGCGCCAGACCTGGCTGCGAGCCATCAGACTCGACTCGCTCTGGGGCTGGCGACCGTTCTGTATCGTCCTGCGCAAGGCAAGGTCGCCGGCGGGAAATGCGTCTGGCTCCCCCAAACCTCGCATGGCCACATAGTGAGCAGTCCAGCTGCCAATACCTGAGATTCCGGTCAGCTGCCGAATTGCCGTTTCCAGGTCAACCGAAGTCTTCAACCACAATCGATTGTCCCCCACCGCCCGTGCATACTCCCGAATCGTTTCCGCGCGGCGTGAGGGCAGGCCGATTTCCTCCAAGGGTGCCATAGCCAGTTGGCCGGCAGTCGGGAAGAGACGGTCTGGAGCAGCCGCGGCCGACTCGTGAAGCCGCCCGCCGTACTTGTCGACCAGGCGACCCGCAAGTGTGTTTGCGGCCCGAACGCTGATCTGCTGGCCGAGAATCGCCCGTACGCCCAGCTCGAATGCACTCCAACTTCCCGGCACCCGCAGCCCGGGACTGGTGTCAACCAGTGGTCGCAACTCTGGATCGGATCTCAGATGCTCCGCAATCGCCATCGGGTCGGCACGCAGATCAAATAGATTGCGGACTCGCTCCGAAATCTGAAGCACATGCGCCGTCAGATTCGGTGGGAGCGACAGCAGCAGCCGATTGTCGCTCTCCGAGTGGCACACAGAGATCAAACCTTGCTCGTCGCCCAACCGCACCGTCCGTTGATAGGTGCCCGCCTCAACCCGTTCGACTCCGGGGATCGTACGAACGCGCAGAAACTCAAGCAGCGAACTCCAATCGAACGGGGGCCGGTAGCTCAGCGTCAGAGTCAGGCAGCCATCGATCTGGTCGGTACGCCGTCGATTCCGCAGGTTGCGCAACTCGGTGGGGGTGCGGTTGTAGGTGCTCCGCAACGCATCATTGAAGCGGCGAATGCTGGAGAATCCAGCCGCGAAGGCAACCGCACTCATTGTCATGCTGGTCTCATCGATCAGTCGCTTGGCGAAGTGCAGGCGGCGGGTTTGTGCAACGCGCAAAGGCGAGGCCCCCAGATGCTCCAGAAACAGTCGTCGCAGCTGCCGGGTTCCAACATTGAGCTGATCCGATAGTCCATCGACCCCGTACTGATCCACGACCCCCTGGTCGATCAAATGCAAACCGCGCGCAACCAATGCCGACGGCCCCTGCCAGTCAGGGGTGCCGGGCGAGGCTTCCGGCCGACATCTCAAGCACGGCCGAAATCCAGCGTTGCGGGCTGCCGCAGCGGTCGCATAGAAGCGGACGTTCTCTCGCTTCGGCATCACGACCGGACAGATCGGCCGGCAATAGATATGGGTCGTGAGCACCGCCACAAAGAAACGGCCGTCGAAGCGCGGGTCGCGGCTTTTCGATGCCGCATAGCACAGATCGTGATCCAGGGTCATGTTCAGCAGCTTAGCAGGGGGCGATCCTGCCCGCTGGCAGCTTTCGGACATTATGACCACCGATCGATCTGTTTTGTGAGACGCGGGTAGAGAATAAGACTCGTTGGCGAGAGCGTCGCGCTGAACCCTACGCCTGCGGGCCGGCTGGCTCCCCGACCACCGGCCGGACGGCCGATCGCCGGGTCAGCGCAATCGTGTTGCCGATCATTACCAGGGCCGCGCCGAAGGCGGCGCTGATCTGCCAGCTCAATCCTTCGAAGGCGGTCGAGAGTATCAGAGCGATTACCGGAAGCAACACTGTCACGTATCCGGCCCGGTCCGCCCCTACCCGGCCCAACAGCGTCAGATAGGCGCCGAAGGCGACCACCGACCCAAACAGCGCCAGATACAGCAGCGAGCTCACGTAACCCAGGCTCAGCTCGAAGGTGGGAGTCGCGCCACGCAACAAGGCAACGATCAACGTAAATAGCGTGCCATAGGCCATGCCGATGGCATTGGTCTGCACCACCGGCAGTCCATTACGTTGGTTGCGGGCGGAGACGATGTTTCCCAGAGAGGCGCTGAGGGTGCCGGCAAACGCCATCAAAAGGCCCAGCGACCGTCCTCCGCTGAGATCAAGCCGCGAGAGGTCTCCCTGAAACATCATTGCCAGTCCGGCGATACCCAGCACCCCGCCGACCACCACCCGCGGCCGGACCGGGTCGCGAAGCAGCAAGCCTCCGAACAACACGTTCAAGATGACGATCAATGAGAAGACGATCGCCACCAGCCCACTGGTCAAATACTGCTCGGCAAGATAGACCAGGACGTAATTGATCGAGAACAGGCTGATGCCCTCCAGGGCGATGAAGAAGTGCTGCCGCGGGCTAAATCGCATCGGCAGCTTGCGGAGTGCGCAGAACACCAGCAGCAGCACCGCAGCCAGCGCAAATCGATAGACGATTGAAAACTCCGGGTCAACTGTGCCCAGCTGGAACTTGATCGCCAACCAGGTTGAGCCCCAGATCAACGAGGTCAGCAGATAGAGCGCGAGGTTTTGCATTGGCCACCCTTCTGTTGCACGGACTCTGGCGAGGATACGTCAATGATACTGCCAGGCAGGAACAACGGTTGGATGGCCTTACCAAGGGGAAAGTTTGCCTATTGAGCCACGCCGCCGGCAAATGAAATAATCCCGTCACGCAGGGAGGCAATCATGCAGTATCCGCTCGAACTCAATTTTAAGGTCGTCGCTCTGGCGCCCCAGCTGTCGGTGACCGATGCCGCCGGCCAGCAGATCTTCTACGTCAAGCAGAAGCTGTTCAAGTTGAAGGAAGAGGTCACAGTCTTCGCCGACACCCAACAGACCCAACCGCTCTACAAAATCAATGCCGACCGGATCATCGACTTCTCGGCCCAGTATCACTTCACCGACCAGGCCGGCATGCCACTCGGTTCCGTCAAACGGGATGGCATGAAGTCGTTGTGGCGCGCTCGCTACAACGTGCTGAACGGATCGGCCCCAAACCTCATGATCCGTGAGGAGAATCCCTGGGTCCGAGTGATGGACGGCGTGGTGGGCGAGATCCCGCTGCTTGGAATGTTGAGCGGCTACGTATTCCATCCGGCTTACCTGGTCGACCGGGCCGACGGCACAAACCTCATGCGCCTGCAAAAGGAGCCAGCCTTCTTCGAAAGCAAGTTCAGCATCGAGAAGCTGGCCGACATGCAGCCCTCAGAGGAGACTCGGGTGCTGCTCAGCCTGCTGATGATGGTGCTGCTCGAGCGCGCTCGCGGCTGATCGCGCTTCCCGACCTGACAACGAGACGCCCAGTGGCGTCTCGTTTTGGTTCTGGGCCTCGTAGAATAGGGGGGCCGTACGCGGCACACTCGATTGCCAGCCTGACTCTCGAAGGAATCTGATGCAAATCCAACTGATCCGACATGCCACGTTGATGCTCGAGTTTGCAGGAAAGTCAATGCTCGTGGATCCGATGTTCAGCGCCGCCGCGGCCTGGGATCCGGTGCGAAACTCAGCTAATCCTCAACGCAACCCGATGGTGGCGCTGCCCTGGGCAGCGTCCGAGTTGACGAATGCGCTGGCGCGGCTCGATGCAGTCTTCGTCACCCACCTCCATGCAGATCATTGGGACGACCCCGCCAAACAGCAGCTCTCCAAGGACCTTCCGGTCTTCTGCCAGCCTCATGATGCTGCTGCCATCGAGCAGGATGGGTTCACTCAGGTGCGTCCGGTCGAGACCAATCTTGATTGGGAAGGGCTGCGTCTGACACTGACCGACGGTCGGCATGGCACCGGCGAAGTCGCCGATCGGATTGGGCCGGTTTCGGGCTTTGTGATCGAGGCCGAAGGTGAACCTTCGCTCTATATCGCTGGCGATACGGTTTGGTGTCCGCCGGTCGAACAGGAGCTGGAACGACACCAGCCGGCCGTGGTGGTGGTCAATGCCGGGGCGGCGCAATTCTTGGACAGCGATCCGATCACCATGACGGCCGAAGGCGTAGTCCAAGTCGCGCGGGCGGCCCCCCAAACGCAGATCGTGGCGGTGCACATGGAAACCATCAACCATTGCGGGCTGACCCGGGCTGCGCTGGCAGAACACCTGCATTTGCACGGGTTGGATGAACGGATATGGATCCCGGCGGACGGACAGCAGCGGACTTACTAGCGCCAAACCCACTCTCCCTGCACACAGCCCGACTTCCCATCTAACTCTGGCGTGGCCCAAGCGGGCGTACCCGTGTTTTACCGATCTCACGCGTCGGCTTCACATCGTCTAAACATGCTTCCGTATGCTTGTGAAGTGAAGCACGTGACCGATAGACGATAGGAGCAGACAATGAAAGTAAGACAGATCTTGAAATGGTCGACCATCGGATTGCTGGCCATCGCTACCCCGCTGGCGGCATTGCAGCTGGCGGTTTCGCCGGCGCTGGCGGCCGGCGATGGCTCAATCACCCAGATTGCTGCCAACCTGCTTGGCCTTACAGGCCCGCGATGGGGCGAGAAGGTGGACTACCAGGTCCTGCTGGCTGAGGCGTTGGGCATCAGTGTCGAAGAACTGCAAAGCGCAGTGCACGAAGCCGACTTGGCCGCGATCCAGCAGCTGGTCGACCAGGGAACGATCACCGAAGATCAGGCTGGTCTGATGCAAGCCAGGCTGGAGCTGCGTGCCTACCTTGATCAGGGCTCGTTGGTCGCCGAAGCTCTTGGCATCTCGACCGCCGAGCTGCAGCAAGCCCGCGCCGATGGGAAAACTATCGCCGATCTAATCGATGAGCAGGGGCTGGATCAGGCGACCTTTCAGGAAAACCTGTCGGCCGCTCGCCAATCAGCAATTGACCAGGCCGTCGCAGATGGCGTGATCACGCAGGAGCAGGCGGACCAGCTCCTGGCCGCCCCGCACCATGAGCTGCAAGACGGTGGGCGGCCTGGGCGTGGTCCGGGCCGGGGTGGCCGGTTCGGTGGACGTCAGTTCTCGCCCCCGCCGGGCGGCCCCGGGTCATCGGACGCCTGAAACCGCAAACTCGCGACAATCTCCCACTCCTCCCAAGCGACTCCTCCGCGGGCATGCCGCCCTCGGAGGAGTTCTGTTTGGGGCAGAGTCCGCTGCCTGGGCATACTTAGACGCTGCTCACCCGTCCTTCACATTTTCTTAGCGCGCTCTGGCTAAATTTGGGCCTGAATTGTGTACGCCGCGCAGGAACGGGGAGGAAGTTGCGATGGCCCACTCGATCGGTGATACCGGTTCACTCAGCAAGACCGGCCTCCTGGTTCGCCTTCGGAGCAAGCCAGCCTACCTCGCGGGGGCGGTCGTGGTGCTGGTAGCGCTCGTCGGGGCAGGGTACTTCGCCTACCTGCGTCCCGCGGACACAGCCACCGCAGAACAGGCTGTGCAAACCAGCGTTGGGCGCCAAGGCAGCATTGTTTAGAGTGCAAGCGGCGGCGGGACGCTGATCGCTGGGACGCAGACCCAACTCGGATTTGGCACCGGCGGAACCATCGATCAGCTCGGACTGTTTCCCGACGGTTTTGGCGCAGGCACAGGTGGCGGGACGTTCCAGTTTCCGGAGGGCGGTGGCTTCGGCTCCACGCCCGCCGGGGGACTTGAGAATGGAGCGGGCCCAGGTGGCCGCGGTTCGGGCGGCGGGGCATAGCGCGCGATGCAAGAATCGCGCAGAATCGGATCCACCTGCGCTGCCTGAATTACGCGCAGCGAATGTCGGACGAATGCAGACCAGCGATCGAGGAGATTACACGCAATGAATCTACGCACTCTTTCCGGACCACTATTGATCGGTCTGTTGGCGGCTTGCGCTTCGGCTGGGCCGGGGGAGGCCCCGACCGGATCGACATCTGGTCAGCCGACCGACGTACTTTCGCCAGCCGATGGCACTCCAGTGCCTGGCCCGGGAGGCACTACCTTTCAAATTGACCCTGCGCAGAGCGAGGTTCGGTTCACGATACACGAGATCCTGGGCGGGAATCCCAATACAGTGATTGGCGCCAATTCCGAAATCAGCGGCGAGATTCAGGTCGATTTCACGGCGCCGCAGCAGGCTCAGGTCGGGCCAATCGAGATCGGCGCCGGCGGATTCGCAACTGACAGCGGCCTGCGGGATCAGTCCATTCGGACCTTTATCCTACAAACAAACCGCTTTCCGACCATCAACTTCGTTCCAACCGAAATCATCGGCGTTCCGGACCATGTCTCGGCCGGTGACACGATGAAGCTGCAGATCTCTGGCGACCTGACGATACATGGTGTGACCAAAACCGTGACCTTCGATGCTCACGTCACGATGGTGTCGGATCAGGAATTGATCGGTTCGGCCAGTACAGCCATCCTGCGCACCGACTTCGGGCTGGAGATTCCCAATGTGCCCCGAGTCGCAGGGGTCGAGGAGCTCGTCAACCTGGAGATCGACTTCGTGGCCGTGGCCGGTTAGCGACCCGTGCAGTTGACCACCATTCACTTCACATTTTCGTCATCGATGCCGGTTGGAGTCGCCGCCAGATGACTTCGGTCGAGCTGGGAGTTCAGTGGGGATGGCCAAGAAAATCATGGTGGTGGACGACGAGCCACGATTGGTTTCGCTGCTAGAGGCCTACCTCTCGCAAGAGGGGTTTTCGGTCGTCGCCGCTGGCGACGGGCGGGAGGCGCTATACCTGGCGCGTCAAGAGAAGCCGGATCTGATCGTGCTGGACCTGATGATGCCCGAGATGGATGGGTACGAGTTCAGGCGCATGCATCGCAAGGAGCAGGAAACCCCGATCATCATGCTGACCGCCAAGGTCGACGAGCAGGACAAGGTGCTTGGCCTTGAACTGGGCGCCGAGGACTATCTGACCAAGTCGTTTCGGCCGCGAGAGTTGGTCGCCCGGGTTAGGGCGGTGCTCCGGCGCGTGGGCGA
>CAZGCX010000002.1:0-15059 GCA_964524585.1 uncultured Anaerolineaceae bacterium | reverse complement strand
CCAAAGTGCTGCGGGCGGCGGACATCACCCTCGACCGGGAGCGCCACACGGTCTACGGCATTGGATATCGGTTTGCCAGAGAGTACTCCAGGAGAGTAAGCATTGAATCGCTCGCTGGCGCTCAAGCTGCTGCTCTCCTTCTTGGTGGTCGGGCTGGCCGGCACGGCAGTGCTGGCCGCGCTGGCGGCCACCGCTACCAGGGGAGAGTTTGCCCAATTCATGCTCGGCCTGCGCCGGGACAGCCTGGCGGCCGAGCTGGCCTCCTATTACGCCGAGAATCAGACTTGGGACGGGGTCCCGGCCCCGTTCTCCCGCCACGGCGCGTTCCTCCCCCGGCGCATGCGGGCAGCCGGCGCCTTCAGCCAGGACCCGGCTGAGACGGCCTTCGTGAATCGGGTCAATCAATTGCTCGGCCTGGGCGCGCTGGTCGGCACCGGGACAGCGGTGGTCCTGGGAGCGATCCTGGTTCGTTCGCTCACTCGGCCGCTCAAAGAACTGACCGAAGGCGCTCGCGCGGTGGCGGCCGGACAAATTGAGACCCAGGTGCCGGTCCGTTCCTCGGATGAGATGGGGCAGGATCCGGCCTCGGACTGGCGATCGCCAAGTCGCTGGTCGAGGCGCATGGGGGTCGCATCCGGCCCCTCAGCGCCGACGGCAACGGGACAACCATGGTCGTTGAACTGCCAATTGCATCGAACACAGAGCTTCACCAGTAGAATTGGCACCGCAACTCACCGGAAGGAACATCCGGCCCGGTGAGGGTTCTACAGGAGGCAATATGCAGGAGTACCTGGAGGCCGCCCTCGACCGGGCCGAGGCGGGCGGAGCTCGCTATGCTGACGCCCGAGTAGTGGAAAACCGAACCGAGAGCATTGCGGTGCGCAACGGCGAGCTCGAGCTGCTCGAGAGCACCGAGGGCGTCGGTATCGGAATCAGGGTGCTGGTGGGGGACGGCTGGGGCTTCGCCTCGACCCGTGACCTTTCCCCTCGAGCGGTCGAAGCGACGACCCAGCAGGCGCTGCAAATCGCAGCTGCCTCGGCGAAAGTCCCGGGGCAATCGGTTGAGCTTGGACCGAAGGTCACCAGTCAGGGCACCTACCAGACCCCGGTGAAGGTCGACCCGTTGGAAGTCCCGCTGGAAAAGAAACTGGCGGTCTTGATGGAAGCCGACCGCCACATGCGCGGGGTAGCTCAGATCAAGTCCAGTCGCGCCAACCTGGTCTTCATCAAGGAGCGCAAGTGGTTCGCCAACAGTGAAGGCGCCCGCACCGACCAGACGATTGTGGAGACCGGCGGCGGAATCATGGCTGTGGCGGTGGGCGAGGGGGAAGTTCAGCAGCGTTCGTACCCCGCCTCGTTCGGCCGGCAGCAATTGACGGCCGGCTGGGAGGTGGTCGAGAGATGGAACTTACCCGAAAATGCGGAGCAGACTGCTTCTGAGGCAGTAGCGCTGCTGACCGCCGATCCATGCCCGAGCGGCGAATTCGACCTGATCCTGGGCGGCGATCAAGTGGCGCTCCAGATTCACGAATCTTGTGGTCACCCGATCGAACTGGATCGAGTCTATGGAACAGAGGCGGCATACGCCGGCACCTCGTTCCTGACGCCGGAGAAGCTGAACAACTTCCGCTACGGCTCGGAGGCGGTCAACATCACGGCCGAGAGCGTGCGGGCCGGGGGGTTGGGGACCTTCGGCTGGGACGATGAAGGCATTCCAGCACAATCGACCCCAGTCGTTACCCAGGGGCGTTTCGTCGGCTATCTGATGTCTCGCGAGACTGCCGCTCAACTTGGCCTGCAGTCGAATGGGTGCATGCGCGCTTCCGGCTGGAATCGTATTCCGCTAATCCGCATGACCAACGTCAGCCTCGAACCCGGTGATTGGACGTTGGATGACCTGATTGCGGACACCAAGCGCGGCATCTACATGGAGACCAACCGATCCTGGTCGATTGACGATCGGCGCTACAACTTCCAATTCGGGACGGAGGTCGGCTACGAGATCGTCAACGGCAAGCGCGGGCGGCTGCTGCGCAATCCGACCTACACCGGTATCACGCCCGAGTTTTGGAACAGCTGTGATGCGGTGTGTGACCGTTCGCACTGGGTGATGTGGGGCACCCCGAACTGCGGCAAGGGCCAGCCTTCACAGATCGCCCACACTGGCCACGGTGCTGCGCCGGCTCGCTTCCGCGGCGTTCGGGTAGGGATCATGCAATGAGCGAGAATCAAACCGAGCCTGAGGTATTGGATGCCCAGGCAATCACGCAACGTGCCCTGGAGCTGGCTGGGACCGAGCAAGCCGAGGTGTCGCTGTATGAGAAGTCCAGCGCACTGACCCGATTCTCGAACAACGCCATCCACCAAAACGTGGCCCAGCAAGATGCCGAGCTCTACCTTCGGGTGGCGGAGGGTGGGCGAGTGGGCCTGGCGATGACCAATCAATTCGACGACGCGGCGCTCGCTGCTGCCGCCCAACGGGCGCGAGCAGCGGCAGCCTTCGGTCCGCCGGCATTGGCGCCACTGCCAGCTGTCGATGAAGTTCCGCTGGCCCCCCTGCCTGCCGCTGCCGCCGGCTCGGCAGAGCATGCCCTCGACGCGCGGGCCATTGACCATCCCGCCGAGAGGCGGGCCGAGCTGGTCCTGCAGGTTTGCCGGTCAGCCGCCGCCCAGGACGCCTTGGCCTTCGGCGCCTATCAAGTCGAGGTCAATCGCCAGGTCTTTGCAAACCGCGCCGGGCGGTACACCGAACATCGCGGCTCTTCGGTCGACTTTCAGACGGTAGTGATGCTTGATGGCTCCAGCGGCTGGGCGCAGGACGGCGGGTGGAACCTGGATCAGGTGCCGGTGCTGGCTCTGGGAGAAGAGGCGCTGCGCAAGGCGGTCGATGGGGTCAATCCGGGCACTGTCGAACCGGAGCCGCTGCCAGTGGTCCTCGATCCCTACGCCACCGCCGACTTGATCGACATGCTGGATGTTCCAGGAATGGGAAGCAAAGCGGTCGCCGACGGCCAATCGTGGATGAATGATCGGCTCGGGCTGCAGGCGATGAGCGAACTTGTCAACCTCTGGGATGATGGCCACGATGCGGATGGCATTCCGGCCCCCTTCGACTCGGAGGGAACCGTGAAGCGGCGAACGCCGGTGGTCAGCGCTGGAGTGATCAACGGGCCGGTCTACGATCGAGCGACCGCCGAGCGGGAGGGGGTAGCGAGCAGCGGGCACGCGCTTCCGCTGAACCTGCGGCCGATCGCCAGAATCTATTCTCCGGCAGCGACCAACCTGTTCATGCAGGCCGGTGAATTCAGTACCGAGGAGCTCATCCGCGCCACCCAGCGTGGACTGTACGTCACTCGCTTCTGGTACACCCGCCACGTACACCCGCGCGATTGCGTTGTGACCGGAATGACACGCGACGGCGTGTTCCTGATTGAGAATGGGGTGATCACCCGCCCGGTGAAGAACCTGCGCTTCACACAGTCGTACGTCGAGGCGATGCGGGATGTGGTAGCGGTCGGAAGCGAGACCCGGCTAATCACCGAGGGCTTCTTGGAAGTGGCCGTCCGCGCTCCGGCAGTCAAAATCAAGTCCTTTCGGTTTACCGGGCTGACGGTCTAGTCGGAATCCGATGCCGTTCTGCGTCAGGTGGGTTCGGGCTCGGACCCCGCCGAGCGCCGGGAATCAATCAACGAGTATGAGCCAGGCCGCGCGCCAACGGGCGTGGACCTGAAACGGCGGGTGCACCGGGGGACGTGGACCAGAGGGGGAGGGCGGACCGAACCGGGGTGCGCGATAATCCTCTGTGCCTAGGAACTCGAGGTGAGTATGGATGAAATGTCCGACACGGAGAAACGAACGGTCCGGCTTGATATGGACCAGCTGTTCAGTGAAGCGCGGGAGTTGGTAGGAGATGCGGAAGCGTCTCGCTTGTGGACCGAGAATAACCTGGACAGTGCCGAGAATTGGCCGGGGAAATGGGCCACTGCGATGGAGATCATTCAGAAACTGCGGGCGGCTGCGGCTAAGGACTAGCCGGCGACAGCTAGCGCGAGCTTGACCGGGTGCGGGGCAGTGGCCCCGCACTCTTGATTCCGGTCAACTTGGTGCTGATCTCCCAAAGCTTCATGGCTGCCTGCTCATCGTAGGAGCGGGCCGATGACCGGATCTGCCTGCCGGCAGCGTAGTATTTCCCGGACTCTCCCTCGAGCGCCGGATCAGAAGCCAGTTTGATCGAGGTCGCTGCACCCGCCTCGGGTGACATCCCCCACAAGAAGCTGATTGCCACAAACGGACGAAGCGGCCAAATCACATGTTTGGTCCCAAGCCCGGTTCGCACGAAGCCCGGGTGGAGCGCGTTGGCCGTGACATCCGACCCGGCCAATCGACGGTGCAGCTCGTAGGTAAACAAAACGTTAGCCAGTTTCGACTGACCGTAGGCGCGCCAGCCGAGACCGTATCCACGGCTGAGCCCCAAATCGTCGAATTGCATCTGGGCTCCTCGGTGCGCCACTGAGGACACGTTGACGATTCGCGCCGGAGCCGAGGCGGCGACGGCATCGAGCAGCAGATTGGTCAGCAAAAAAGGGGCCAGATGGTTCACGGCGAAGGTCATCTCCAGGCCGTCCACTGTAAGCTGGTGTCGCATGAAGAAGGTACCAGCGTTGTTGACCAGTACATGAAGCTTCGGATGCCGTTCGCGGTAGCGCTGCGCCAGGTTGCGCACCTGGTCTAACGAGCTGAGGTCGGCGACCAGGTAACTTGCCTGGACGCCGGGCAGATCGTGCTGCATCTTTTCCACCGCCTCTCGACCGCGGGCTTCAGTGCGCGCCCCAAGCACGACTTGGGCGCCCAGCTTCGCCAGTCCCAGTGCGGTGTAGTAGCCGATGCCGGAGGTAGCGCCGGTGACCAGCGCGTTCTTTCCGGAGAGTTGCATGGGGCGTCAAGTGTATCCGGCTTCGAATTGCCATGGGACGGAAACCCGATGGACCTGGCCTAGCGTGCATGGCCTGCTTGGCGGATTCACGCTGCGCTCGTCGGCCGTGCTATGCTTGCGGTGGGATGGCAAAGCACTTCGTGTTGGTGGCGGGGAACATCGGGGCCGGGAAGACCTCGCTGACCGAAAGACTCGGGGAGCACCTCGGCTGGGAAACCGCCTTTGAATCGGTTGCCGACAATCCGTATCTGGCTGACTTCTACGGAGATATGAAGAGCTGGGCCTTTCACCTGCAGGTTTTCTTTCTGGGCCATCGCGCCCGGCAGCACCTGGCGCTGGCCCGCCGAAGCGAATCGGCGATCATCGACCGGTCAATCTATGAGGACGCCGAAATCTTCGCTCGGGCGGCGCTCGAGCTCGGCACCGTGAGCGAGCGCGACTTCCAGACCTATCGTCAGATCTTCGATCTGGTCGTACAGACCCTGCCCGTTCCAGATTTGCTGATCTACCTGCGTGCTTCAGTGCCCGTGCTGCTGGATCGGATCCATGCCCGCGGACGCGAGATGGAGCTGACCATCGATCACAGTTATCTCAGCCTCTTGGATCGGATTTACGACGAGTGGATGACGGGGTTCGATCTCTGTCCGACCCTCACGATCCGCACCGACGATCTGGACTTCGTTCACCAGCCTCGCCACATGGACCGTGTGATCGAACGCATTCAAGAGAAGCTGGCCGGGAAAGAGGAGATTTCGTTCCCGGAAGGCTAGCAGCGGGAATCGCCTGTCGGCTAAACCACACCGGGGCTGAATTGACTTGCGGGCAGTTGGCCGCCGCCCGCACCTGTATGGAACTAATCTGACACGCCGCCGATCCGGTCCCAGGCTTTCTGAATCACCAGTGCGTCGTCCTCCATCACCGGGCTCTCGCAGACGATCCGGCCCTGACACCCAAGATCGGAAAGCGCCCGGAGCAGCCCTTCCAGATTGAAGTCGGACTCGGCCAACATGAGATGCTTGCGTTCCCCCTTGGGGCCGTATTCGATCCCGGAGAGATGGATGTGCATGCGCTTGAGCGCCCGCGCACCGAGCGCCTTCTTGTAGCCGGCGAAGGCCTTGGACCATTCCTCGTAGGTGTTCAAACTTCCGTCGCCAGTGCGCGCGTGCAGATGTGAAACGTCGACGCACGGCAATACGCCGTCGATCGCCTTGGCCATGGCGAGCGTGTCTTCCAGCGTTCCCAGTAAGGCCGACTTGCCCATGGTCTCCGGCCGCAGCGTTACCGGATTGTCGGCCTCCCGCAACTCATCCACGCAGCCCTGCAGGCGGGGAATGGCGATCTTCAGGACTTCTTCCGGTGGGTTCCCAAAATACGATCCGGGGTGAAAGATGATTTCAGTAGCCCCCGCCAGGTTGCCGTAATGCGCGGCATCCATCAGCCGCTTTCTGCTCTTTGGCCACTCTTCATCGGTGCCGTTTAGATTGATGAAGTACGGAGCGTGTACGCTGAGCGCGACCTTGAACTCTTCGCCTGCCTGTTTGATCTTGGCGCAGGTCTCTTCTTTGACCCGGACCGATTGAACCCACCCAATCTCAAAGGCACCAAGACCGAGCTGCCGCAGTTGCTGGATCGCCCCCACCGCGCCGCCTGGTTTCTTGGGCGTTGAGCGGGGCGTGCCGACGGTACCGAACTGGAATGCTGGTTTCGCCATGAGTCTCCCTTGTTGTGTCTCGGCCAGGGACCGGGGTGCAATCCCATTCTACCTTTGACCCCCAAAAGCAAGACCCGCCACGGGGTGGCGGGCCTCAAGCTGCGTGATCGGCGATCGAGTTAGCGCTCGTGCTCGGTGCGCAGTGATCCAGTCTTCGGGGTTGGTTCGCGGGGCAGGGCAAAACTGAATGTGCTGCCCTGGCCCTCCTTGCTCTCCACCCACAGCCTTCCGCCGTGTTGCTCGATGACAGTCTTGGCCAAAGCCAGGCCCAGACCGGTGCCCTCGATCGGGTTGTTGTCCTGGAAGGCGGCTTTGCCCCGGAACAGGTGGTCAAACACCTTCGTGATCTCGTCCTCGGAGATGCCAGGTCCGTTGTCTTTGACGCTGACTGTGATCAGATCATCGTCCCATTTGGCAGTGACCTGGATCTTGCCGCCATCGTCGGTGAACTTGATGGCGTTGCTGAGCAAGTTACTCATCACCGAGTTGAGTCGGTTTGGATCTCCCATGATGAGCAATGACTCTTCCGGCGGTTTGTAATTGATCTTATGCTTCCTGGCTTCCGCCAGCGGGCGCAGGTCCTCGATTGCCCGCCGGATCAGGTCGTTGATATTGGTCGGCTCCAACATCAGATTGGCGGTCGATTCGACCCGAATCGTTTCCAGCAGCCCGGTGATCAGGTTGGTCATGCTTTCGGTGGCACGGTGCATCATGTCCAATGCCTTGCGCTGCTGTTCGCTGAATGGGGCGTCGGCCAGCAGATCGGCCCCCAGCCGGATGGCATTGAGCGGGTTCTTGAGATCATGCGCTGCGGTTCCGAGCAGTTGAGCGCGCATGTTGTCGATCTGCTTCAGGGCCGTGATGTCCTGCATCACCGCCACCCGACCAACGTCAGTCACCTCGCTGATCGTGGCATACAAGGTTCGTTCAGAGGGCGTGGTGACCTCCAGCGTGGTCGGCAGCTCGATGGTCTGGCTCATCAACGCGTCGCCTAGCGGGTGATTGAAGAAGATGTCGTCCGCCGGGCGATCGCGAGCCATGTCGGCGTTGATGCGAAAGGCTTGGGCGGCGGCCTTGTTGACCAGCAAAATACGTCCGGCGGGTGTGGTGAGCACCACTGCGTCTGCGGTCTCAACCAAGGTTGCGTTGAGCCGGCTGCGCTCCTCCGCCACTTTCTGGAACAGCTTGGCGTTATCCAACGCAATGGCCGCCCAGGCCGCTACCGACGACAGCATCTGCTGGTCGGTCTTGTTGAATGCGCCGCGCGGGTGGTTGATGGCTTCGATTACACCCAGCAGCTCACCGCGCGCCTCCAGCGGGACGGAGAGCACCGAAGCAGTCAACATGCCGGTCTGGGCATCGATCGCGCTGTGGTAGAGCGGGTTGGTCCGGACATCGTTCACAATCAGCGGTTGCTTGTTGCGCGCGACCCAGCCGGCGATGCCCTCTTCCAGCCGAATGGCGACGTCCCGCATTCGGACGTGTCGGCCGCCGCTGGCCTTCAAGACCAAGGTCTGCCCTTCTTCGTCGAGCAGGAAGAGCACACAGGCCTCTGCCCCCAGCATGCCCTGGGCATGGTGCATGGTGTTTTGCAGCGCCTCCTCCAGATCCAGAGTGGAGGTCATGTCTCGACCGATGGTGCTCAGCACGGTAAGCTGCGAAGCGCGCGACTCTGCGGTCTGGAGGTGAATAGCATCTTGCAGGCCGATGGCACTGATGTTCGTAATTGCCTGCGCAAGTTCCATCTCCTGGTCATCAAAGCGCCGGCCAGGCTGGTCGTAAAGCAGCCGTACCAACCCAAGCGCTTCTTGCCCGACTGCCAGCGGAAAGATGGCCGCCGCCCGGAAGCCTTCTGACTCGAGCAACGCGATGTCTTCGCCGGATCCAATCGGGGGCTGCAGGCTGATCCGTGCCGGTTGCAATTCGCCCAGCACCAGATCGTGGACCGGATAATCCGGCACGTCGTCGGTCTTTTCGGTGACCAGGTGAGGGACCGAGCGATCCAGCGATTGCTGGAAGCGGCTGATGTGCTCCATCCCGTCTTCGATCACTTGCACTTCGCAATAGGTGGCGGAGGTGGCCTTGAGCAAGTGCGCCGCCATCTGGCGGATCACCTCTTCCCGGTCGTGCGTGCCGGTGATCGAGTGACTGGCTTGATAGAGCAGTGAAAGCCGGTTGAATAGGTAGGTCTGGCTGGCTGATTGTTGAGCGAAAGTGAGCACCTCAGCGGCGCGGGTGGCAAGAACGTCTAGCGTCGATAGATCAGACGGTCCATAGCTCCGTCCGTCGCTATTGGCCACAAACAGCAGTCCGACCGTCTTTCCGCCGGTGTAGCACGGGGCACACGCAATGGTCCCTGGCGCGAGCGGCAGTCCCATCGAGCCGCCCATCCCGTCGGTCGTAGCGGCGCGGTGGGTTGCCAATACGTCGCGCACAATTGGGTGTTCGCTGGTGGAGGCCAGTCGTCCAAGCTCAGTGACCGAAATACCGTCGGCCATGCGGGGATTGAAACTGCCGGAATCGGATTCCAATTCGTAGAGCGCGACTCGTTCGGCATCGAGCAGCTGGCCGGCCTTGCCCAGCAGGGCGTTGAGCGCTTCCATTGGGTTGTTGAAATCGAATGAGACAGTCGCTGCCTCTTACAAGTTATCTTGCAACTCGCGTATTTCCTCGGTCATAGCACCGCGTTCTCAGACATGCGCGCAACATCCGCCAGCGGGTGGCGATGTGCGATTATGGCACAGTTGAATCGGGGTTGCAATGAGAGCAAGGGGGCACGCAATTCATTGGTCATCCCAACCGGTCCAGGAGGTGCGGACCGAGAGTCAGCAGGCCGACCAGCGCGGCAGCCAGCGCGGCGATGAGCACTGCAGCGGCACTGATATCCTTTGCGACCCGCGCCAGAGGGTGTGGATCGGGGCTGGCCAGGTCCACCAAAACCTCCAAGGCGGTATTGAGCAATTCGGAGACCCAAACCAGGCCGGCCGCAAGAGTTAGCAGGGCCCACTCCCGCAGATCCAGCTGCAGCCACACACCGACGCCGATCACCACCACGGTCACCGCCAGGTGAATGCGTGCGTTCCGCTGCGTCCGCACGGCATGCGCCAGGCCGGTCAACGCATGACGGAAGGTTTGAACCATGCTGCTCACTTCAAGGCAGGTGCCTCACCGGACTTCCAATGCAATTCCAAGTCTGGCGAGCACTCGGGATTGCGCCTTCCACATTTCTTGCTTGCGCTGTTGCTGATCATGATCAAATTCCAACAGATGGAGCACTCCATGGATCGTGAGCAAGGTCAGCTCGTCCTGCAGACTATGCCGACCGCGAGCAGCTGAGCGGGATGCGATGGTGGGGCAAATGGCCACGTCACCCAGGTACATCATTCCAGTGTCGGGCTGGCGGTCGCCGGCGGGAAAGGCAAGGACGTCGGTCGGTTCGTCGAGACCGGCGAACTCGTGGTTCAGCGCCTGGATTCGAGATTCATCGATCAACTCGATGGCCAGCGCGCCATCCGACATTCCCTGGTCCTGCAAGGTCGCCTCGGCAGCGGCCCTGATGGATTGGACGAAGCCGGCGCCAAGCTCGCCGGCGTTGACCTCGATGCTCAACGACATGCCGCGTCGGGAGTCAGGGGTCGGGCCGTCCGATGTGGCGGCAGGGGTGGTCTCAGCCGTCTTCCGGCTCGCCGATTGGGAGCTCCTCACCGGGCGCTTCCCGGAACTTCGAGGGTTCGGCTGCGTTGGAGGGTCCACTGACCGGGTCGGGGTAACGGATGCGGGGGTGGTAGATGCTGCGCAGAGTGCCGACGAACGAGCGCTTGATGGTGTCCAGGTCCTTCAGCGTCAACTCGGTGCGTGCCAACTGGCCTTTGGTCAGCCGATCATCGATGACCCACTGTACTGAGGCCTCCATGGACGCTTCATCTTTGGGCGTGTCGGCCCGTATCTTGGCCTCCACTCCGTCGGCCAGCATCACGATGGCCGTCTCGCGCGATCGGGGGCGGGGGCCGGGGTAAGTGAACTGGCGCGGATCGATTTCATCTTCATCCCCGGCGGCATCGATGGCGGCCTGATACTGATAGCTAGTCATCATCGTCCCGTGATGCTCCGGCACGAAATCCGCCACCACTTTCGGCAGCCGGTATTTGCGCGCCAATTCCATCCCGTCTGTAACGTGCGCCAGGATCATGCTGGCGCTGGTCGCCGGATCAAGCTGGTCGTGCACGTTTTGTCCGGACAGTTGGTTCTCGATAAAGAACTGCGGGTGGTTCGACTTGCCCACATCGTGATAAAGGGTACCGACGCGGGTCAACAACGCGTTGGCTCCGATCGCCCGGGCCGCCTGCTCGGCCAGATTGGCGACTTGCAGGCTGTGCTGGTAGGTGCCGGGCGCCGAGCGCAGCAGCATTTGCAGCAAGGGGTGATCCGGTCGGGAGAGTTCGATCAGCTGCAAGTTGGTCGTAATTCCCAGCAGGTTTCCAATCAGAATCAACAAGCCAAATGCCAGGCTGGCTGAGAACAAACCGGTGGTCAGAGCTCCACCAATGATTTGGGCCTTGCCAGCGGTGTCGGTAACCGTTGCCGGATCCGGGATACGAAAGAGCACGACCACCGAGATCGCGGCCAAATCGGCTGCCAGGCCGGCCCAGGCAAAGATGGTCAATCGTTCCGCCCGCCCGATCATTAGCGAGCCCAGTGCTCCGCTCAGCATGTAGTACAGACCGATTTCCAGGCCGCGGCTGGATAAGAATCCGGCCAATGCGCCGACGGCCATGGCGGTGATGACTCCCATCCCGGGGCCGACCAGGATCGCCATCAGCATCGGCAGCATCGCGGCCGGATAGAAGTAGGGAAGCAATGGCTGCCCCGGAACCACGAATTGCAGAGTTAAGCCGGTCACGACGAACAGCAGGCTGGTAAGCCCGACCAATCGAACACTGCTCAGCATCTCGGGGTGAGCCCGGTAGGCATACAAGGCCAGCAATCCTCCTACCGAGACAACCAGCAGCAGCCGCAGCGCCACCTGACCCCACAGATCCGGCGGTTCGAGCAGGCCAATAGCTTGCAGCGCTTCGATGTCCAGTGGGCTGACGACCTGGCCGCGGGTCACCACCGTTTCGCCCGGCGCGAAAGTTCGAAACACCGGAGCGACCGCCTGGCTCGCCTCACTGCGCGCCAATTCGGTCGCTGCCTCGTCGTACAGCGCATTAGGGACGATGAATGCGGACACCAGGTCGACCACCAGCCTGGCTTGATCTTCCGCCATGCTGATGCTGACCAGAGTTGGGAGGCTCCGTCTGGCGTCCTCCAGACGGTCCTGGCGGATTTCGCCGCGCAGCACCTGCTCCAAGGTGGCGAGGGCCTCCAGGCGCACCGCCTCCCAGCGCGCGGCGGACAGGTTCAAGATCTGCTGCGCCGACTCCGGCGCCAGCTGCACGTCGTCCAATGCAAGCAAATCCTGAAGCCGCTGATCTTCGGTTGCGAAGGCGTCAGCCCGCACAGTTCCGATGAATTCCAGGCTGGCACGCAGTCGCTCAACCTGCTCTCGGGCGATGGTGCTGTCTGGCGGATCGTAGACCGGACCGACCGCTTGTTGGGCAGCTTCTCGACCCTGCTCAGTGAGCACCGCGCTCTCGAACGAGAGGCTGTAGGGGGCCAGGATGTCCTGGGCCGCGACGTCTCCGACATCCAGCACCAATGCCGAATCTCCCTGGAATACGCCCAGCGAGAAGGCCAGGGTGGTTCCAACCAGCCCGGCGGCAAAGATCAGCCACAGCTGGGCAGGCCCCCAGGCGCGGCGAAACCGGCGCAAGAATGGGGCGCGATCTGGTGCTGTCGATTCCATGCGAAGGCTGAAGCTAGCGGGCCGCCAAAAGGGACTGGACCACCTGGCTGACCTGCTTTCCGTCGGCCCGTCCCTGCACGCGGGGCATCAGTTCTTTCATGACTTGCCCCATTTGTTGCGGTCCTTGGGCCCCGGTCTCGGCGATCACGCTGCGGGCCAGCTGTTCGAGTTCCTGCGGATCCAGAGGTTGTGGCAAGAAAGTCTGCAACAGCTCAAGCTCAGCTCGCGCCGCGTCGGCAAGTTCGGCCCGCTGGGCACGCTCGGCATCGGCGATCGCTTCCTGCCTGGACTTCGCTTCCTTTTGAAACACGCTCAATGTGGCTTGATCGTCCAGCGGCTCGCCGCGATCGACCTCCGCCAGCTTCCAGGCGGTCAGCACCATCCGCAAGGTGCGCTTCTCCAGATCGTTGCCGGCGCGCAGTGCGGCGTGCAAGCGCTGCTCAAGCGCCTCTTTGGTGACCATGGCGCGATTATACATGAGCGGCCTCCGGGCTGGGCTCAAGGAGAATAGGGCCATACCACAGCGTTCGAACTTGACATAACGCAAACTTTGGATCGAATCTGCGGCCGCGGCGGCGCTATCGGCGTTCTCCAGGCGGTCGGCGGGTCGACTAGGAATCGTCCGGTCTGACGACCGAGAAGTTGTCGAACAGGATCTCGGTGCCGGGAAGATCGTATGTTCCGGCGATCAGTCCAACGTCGCCGGTGGCCCACTCGGCAGCCTGTGCCTCCGCCACCAATTCCCCGTTGACGAACAGCCGCAGCGCGTGTCCGTCGCAGTCAGCTCGCAGGTGGTTGGAGCCATCAGCTTGGACCACCGCTACGGAAGGCAACAAGCTGTCATCGGTCAGCAGCTGCTTGCGGCCCTCCTTGGAGACCCCGATACCGGTGTAGCCGTCGCTGGAAATGTAGAAAAAGTAGAAGTTGCGCCAGTCTTGGTACCGGCACAGTAGTCCGAACACGTTGTTGTCGGATCCGCCGGCCTTGCGGGCGTCGACCTCGATCTGTGCGTCGCTCACCTGTAGGCCGGGGATTGCAAGGGCGTCGGTGTTGGGGGTCAAGACATGGATCCGGTAGAGGCCATCTTGATAATCCGCGGAATAGGTCGGATCCTGATAGCGGTCCCAGCCGCTGGTGGCGCGGGAGAAATCGTCTTGGTAGATCACCTGTCCCGGCCCGGCTTGGGGCCGAATGATGCTGCATCCGGCGAATAAGATCGCCATCCCCAACAGAGCAATCCGAGCCCGGCCGCCTTCAAACATCGTTCGGTTCCATCCGAACCGACGAAGTCTCACGGCAGGTTCTCCAGCGAACGTTGGGCAAGGTGGCCGACCCGTCCGTCCGGATCCAGGCCTAGCGCTAGCTGCAGCGTCTGCTTGCCTTCTGTCAGCTCACCGCGGCTGATTTGAAGCAGCCCGAGGTGATACAGGGGAGGAGCCGCCTGGGGATCAGCAGCGGCGGCCCGGGCGAGAAAGCGCTCGGCCAACTCCCAATCTCCGTTGAGGTAGTAAGCGTATCCGAGTAGGTCCAGCGCCTCCGATGCATCCGGGCGAATCGCAACTGCCCGCCTGGCGGCCGGGATACCAAGCTGCGGCAACTTGTACTCGTAGTCGACCGTGAATTGAGCCAGCAGCTGCCACATGATCGGGTCGTCCGGTGCCAGCTGTGCGGCCCGCACGAACGCGTGCTCCGCTGCGGGGAGGTCGCCAACCGCCGCGTAGGCAGCTCCCAGGTCGGCAGCCAAGATCGGATCGTCCGGAGCGAGGGCGGCCGCGGCCTCGAACGCCTGCAGGGCGCGCGGTGCATCACCCAGCGATCTCCAATGCTTGCCGAGCAGCTGCTGGGGCAGGGCCGCGGTCGGTGCCTCTTCGATTGCCCGTTCCAGTTGGTCCAGCCCATCCAGTCCTGAGCGATCCAAGGCCAGCCCGTAATACGCGCGAGCCTCGGTGTAGGTGGGTTCGATTTCCAGCGCCGCCTCGAACGCCTGGGCGGCCAGCGGCCACTGATTGTTGCGAGCAAGTGACTGGCCGATCTGCGCCAGGGCGTACGCCGGGTCGCCTTGTTCCAACCCGGCCTGGATGGTTTCAACCAAGTCAGACGGAAGCGGCAGCTGCGGGTCGAGCTGTCCGGCCAGTGAGAGGCGTGCCAACGCACGGTCGGGCTGTTCGACTGCCAGCAGCAGCCCAAGCTGCGCCTGCAGCGGAGCCTCCTGCGGCATTCGGGTGGCCAATTCGTTCAGCAGGCTGCGTGCGACTGTGTAGTTCCTCTCATCGACCATCTCGTTCGCCAGGCCTCGAAGTGCAACCAGCGGCTCGACGCATTGCGGCCCAGCGGCGTCGGCCGCCGCCAGCGCCGCATGCCAGGCGGCCAGTTGGGTTTCGGCCTGCGCTCGATAGCAGTCGACTTGTGCTGAATTGCGCGCCGGGGCCGGCAGCGATCGAATCTGTCCGAGTGCCAGATCCGGCCGTTTGGCTTGTAAGGCGGCCTCGAACGCCACCAACCCAAGCCCAGCCAAGGCAGGTTACCGTGCGAGACCCCACTGAAGATGAGGCAGCGCCAGCTCAAGCCGA
>CAZGCX010000001.1:0-50557 GCA_964524585.1 uncultured Anaerolineaceae bacterium | reverse complement strand
GATCCGACTAGCGCGGGCCGCGCTGTGTTTTGGGTTGTTGACCATGTACGCCGCTCCGTCGGGTGATCTTGCCGACACTCTCTTGGCGGCGATGAGCCCGGAAGAGCGGGTCGGCCAGCTGATTGTCGTCACTTTCCGCGGGTCCAACCCGACGGCCGAAAGTCCAATTCTCGACCTGATCGGATCCGGCCACGTGTCCGGGGTGGTCCTGCGCTCGTCCAACGGCAATTTCGTGGGGCCGGAAGGCACGATCGATGCTGCCCGAGGGCTGATCGAGGCCCTGCAACGGGCCGCGCTGGATGCCGCAACTGCCAGCGAGATCCCTGGGGTCTACGTGCCGCTGCTGATCGGCCTGACTCAAGAAGGGAATGGCCCTCCGTACTCCGAAATCATGAGCGGACTCTCAACCCTTCCGCCCGAGATGGCGATTGGCGCGACCTGGGACCCGGTGAGGGCACGCGAAGTGGGTAGGGTGCTCGGGTCAGAGTTGGCGTCAGTTGGCTTCAATCTATTGCTGGGGCCGTCGTTGGACGTGCTAGAAGACCCGCGCCAGCTTGGCCTGGGCGACCTGGGAGTACGGACTTTCGGTGGCGACCCGTACTGGGTGAGTCTGATGGGAGAGGCGTATATCGAGGGCCTCCACCAGGGATCCCAGGGACGGCTGGGGGTGATTGCCAAGCACTTCCCGGGTCTGGGGGGCAGCGACCGACCGATCCAGGAAGAGGCCTCCACCGTTCGCAAGTCACTGATTCAGTTGCAGCAAATTGAGCTGGCCCCGTTCTTCGCGGTAACGCAGGGCGCGCCTGGCGCAGACCCGGCGATCGCGGATGGACTGCTCACCGGCCACATCCGCTACCAGGGCTTTCAAGGCAACATCCGCGATACCACCCGGCCGATCGGCCTGGATCCCGACGCCTTTGGTCAGTTGATGCAGCTGCAGCCGTTTGCCGACTGGAGGGCGTCCGGCGGAATCACGATGAGCGGTGAGCTTGGCTCGGGGGCGCTGCGCCGCTTCTACCAGTCGCTGGGGCAGAGCTTCCGCGGCCACCTGGTGGCGCGCGATGCCTTCTTGACTGGCAACGATCTGCTCTACTTGTCGAGTTTCCAGTCCGACGACGACCCAGATCAGCTCACCACCATTCAGAGCACACTGAGCTTCTTCGCTGAGAAATACCGGGATGACGCGATCTTCGCCCAGCGGGTGGACGACGCCGTATTGCGGATCCTACGATTCAAACTGCGCCTGTTCGGGGAGTTTCAGATCGACTCGGTGCTGCCCTCGGAGACCGTACCGCAGGACTTCGGGAGTTCGGGCATTGCGCTGACCGTTGCGCGAGCGGGAGCGACACTGCTCAGCCCGTCGGTAGAGGAGATTTCCACCCGCATTGGTGGTCCACCACAGATCGGCGACCGGATCGTGTTTATCACTGACGTGCGCAGCGAACAGCAGTGTTCGACCTGCGAAACGGAGCAGTGGGTGCGCCGGACTGCGCTGGAAGACACCATCCTGGCCCTGTATGGAACCCGGGCCGCTGGCCAGGTCGGCGCTTGGAACCTGAGCTCGCTCACGATGGCCGATCTGGCGTTGTTCCTCGGCGATGCACCGAGCAGCCCGCCGACCATCCCGCTGATCTCGCCGGACGAGGTCGAGCAGATCCTGCGGCCGGCCGACTGGCTGGTTTTCGTGGCTCAGAAGAGCGAGCCTCGGGTGTTCGGATCCAATGCGCTGCTCACACTGCTCGACCGTCGGCCAGACCTGGTGCGCAACAAGCGCGTGGTCGTTTTCGCCATGGACGTTCCCTACGATCTCGGCACGACCGACGTCAGCAAGATTGACCTGTACTATGCGCTGTATGGCAAGACCGATGCCTTCATCGAAGTTGCGGCCAGGCTGCTGTTCCAGGAGCTGTCGACCAGCGGCGCTCCGCCGGTCAGTGTGCCGGGGGTTGGCTACGACCTGATTCAGGCTACTTCGCCCGATCCGGAGCAATTGATCACCTTGAGTTTGCCAGGCGACGAGGGGACCGAGCCGCCAAGCGGCTACGCGGTTGGCGATGTGGTCCAAGTGCAGACCGGTCAGATTTTCGATCACAATGGCAACTCGGTTCCAGATGGCACGCCGGTGGAGTTCGTGCTCTCCTATCAAGGTGAGGCGGCCGGCGTGACTCAAGAGACAACAACGGTAGATGGGGTAGCGCAGGTATCGGTGACGCTGGATCGTTTGGGAACGCTGACCGTGGAGGCCGCCAGCGAGCCGGTGCGAGTCTCCGAGATCTTGCAGCTCAACGTGCAGGAGGGCATCGTCACCGTGATCACCCCAACGGTGTCGGTCACCGATACCCCGGAGCCGACCCCAACCGCGCCGGAGCCGACCCCGACTGTGGTTGGAGCAGAACCGCCCCCGGCGACCACGCCGGCGGCGCACTCGATTGGTTTCGGGGATCTGGCGCTTGCGTTGCCCGCCATCGCGGCGTTGTCAGCGCTTGGCAATGCGGTGGCCGGCGACTCGCAGGCCAAAAGACGACGGCTGATCCTGCTGACCGTCAGTGGCGGGCTGATTGGCTACAACTATCTGGCGCTGGGGTTGCCCGGCTCAGCCAGCCTGGTTGATACGCTGAATGTGTTTGCCGGGGTGTTGCTGGCATGCGTCGGTGCTGCGCTGGTCAGCGGCGCCGGCTACCTGTGGCTCAATGGTTCTATCCGATGGAAGCGATGATTGCAACGGCCAGGAGCGCCAGCGCGATACCGGCCAGAGTTCGATCGAGGTCATTGTCCAGCCGGACTGCAAACCGGCCGTTGGATCGCAGTTCGGGATTGCGGCGTCGTCCTTGCGACAATGCCTCCGCCAGGGCCGCTGCCGATGGCGGACGCTGATCCGGGTGCAGTTCCATTGCCCACAGCACCGCTTGCTCCAGTGCCGATCCGATGGCGGGATTGATCTCGCTGGGCGGGAGCAGCGCGTTGGGCCGCAGGAATCGCTGCTTGGCCTCCGCCGGCGGCTGGTTGGTCAGTAGATGGTAGAGCGTCGCACCGAGCGCATATAGATCGCTCCGAGGATCGGTGTGACCGGTATCTCCGCCGTATTGCTCCAACGGAGTGTAGGTGGCGGTGCCGCGCCCCTGAATCACGGTGACGGTCATCTCGTCCGGGACCATCTGCTTGACCAGCCCAAAGTCCACCAGCTTGATCAGACCGTTTGGAGTCAGCTTGAGGTTGCTCGGCTTGATGTCTCGATGGATGACCGGCGGGTCCTGGCTGTGCAGGTACTTGAGCGCATCGACGATTTGATCCGCCCATTTCAGCACATCGACGGTGGGGAGAAACTCTCCCTGCCGGCGGGCGCGGTCCATCAACGACTTGAGGTCGTCGCCCGGAACAAAGTCCATAACCAGGTAGTCGCGATCTTGCTCGGTGAAGAAATCGGAGACTTTGGGCAGGTTGGGGTGATCAAGGCGGGCCAGCACCGAGGCCTCCTGGTAGAACTGCTCGCGGCCCTGATCGCGCAGCTCGTCCGGCAGGTCCTTGGCCTGGAAGACTTCCTTGATGGCGGTGATTCGGCCAGAAAGGCGGTTGTCCTCGGCCAGGTAGATGGATCCCATGCCGCCGCGGCCAATGACCTGGCTGACGACATAACGCTCTCGCAGAGTGATTCCCGGTTTGACGTTGGTGGCCATGATTCAGAAAACCGGCGGGCGAACTCCCCCAAGTTCCACCCGCGGGAGTCATTATACTCAGATGGGATTTGCGGGCTGGCATAGACGATGAAGCAGGAGACGGGCGAGCAGCCGGTGCTGATTGCCCAGACCGGAAAACTTAGCGGATCTCGCTGGACCCTTGACCGGGAGGAGACCCTGATCGGGCGCGGCGCGGAGTGCGAACTGGTTGTCCCTGATCGACAGGTCTCGCGGCACCACGCGCGTATTCGACGGGCGGAAAGCGGGTACCTGCTGGAAGACCTGGGAAGCAAGAATGGGACTCATCTCAACGGGACTCTCATCGATCAACCCATGCTGCTGCAGGACGGAGACATTGTGCAGATTGCACTGGCGCTTAAGTTGATCTTTGTGGGAACCGAGGCAACCATTCCGCTCAAACAGGTCGATCTGGCGGACTTCGGACGGCTTCGGATGGATGCCAGGGCGCATCGGGTGTGGGTCGGTCAGCACGAGCTTGAGCCGCCGCTTTCCCCACCGCAATATCGCCTGCTGGAGTTGCTCTACGAGAACGCCGATCGGGTGGTGGGCAGGCAAGAGATCGTGGAGCAGGTCTGGCCGGACTCGCACGGGCTGGGCGTCTCGGAGCAGGCCATTGATGCGCTCGTACGGCGACTGCGGGAGCGGCTGACTGAAGTCGACGACGAGCACAATTACATCCGAACCGTGCGGGGGCACGGATTTAGACTTAACAATCCAATCTGAGCAACTGACAAACAGAAGCGCCCGCCGGCTGGCGAGCGCTGCGGAAGGTGGAGATGGCGGGAATCGAACCCGCGTCCGAAGCCTTCAGAGATCGAGCGTCTACAAGCTTGGTCAGTCTATTGTGTTCTCGCCGCAGGCCGCCCGGCTGACAGGGCGGTCCGTTGGCCAGTCGCTGGGACCCGAAAGCCCCTCTTAGTCAGACTTAGCGACCTCGTCTGCTGCACCCCGGCATTGCGCCGCCTGCACCGTGCCCGGTCGGGGACGGGCCCGGGAGGCGTGCCCTCATTTCCGAGGGCGGGCTCTTAGCTGTTTGCTTTACGCAGCGAGCGGAAGAGCCGCATAGTTTGTGCTTTTGGCACTTGTTTTTTGCGCTGATTTTGCGAGTTCGGCGCCTCTCGGCTTGCAGCTCGATTCCAACCGTCTTCGTCGAAACCGATCATCCCCTGTCAAGATTCTACCATAGCCGTCCGGCAACCAGGTAGGGCAGTGGGTCGGGGCATCCGCTCGGCGACCAATGTGAGTCTCAACAGTTGCGCATAGCCATAAATGATTCACCGATCCACCGCACGCGCCCAACTTCACAAATGGCGAATTGGGCTATGCGCAATTGACATAACGTATGAGCGATCGGCGGTGGGAAAATGCTGCGGGGAACGTGGTAGTCCTGGGTGAGCGTGCTACCAGCGAGCGCCGGGAAAGGTATTGAGCTCGGCGGGGTGGCCGATCCGCTTGTACATCGTCACGTCGGTGTAGGAGGAGCCGGCAATTCCGTCGTGGATCGCCCAGCTTCGGCCGCGGATCGACTCCGCTTGGTCGGGCATGCGGAAGAGGGTGGATCCGTCCAATCGCTCCAACAGCTCGCCGCCGGGCTGAAAACCCTCGTGCAACTCCTGCATACGTCGCAGCCCTTTGGCGTAGGCCAGACCGTATCGTTCGAAGATCACGGCGTTGTGGTAGTAGAGCGGTTCGACGAAGTAGTTCGATTGGCCAGCCTGGATCACAAACTGCTCAAAAGCCGGAATGGCGTGCTGCAGGATGCGCAATCCGCGGCGGATCTGGCCTGGAGCCAGCCCGGCTTGCATGGCGGCCAGCTCCGCTGGTAGATTTCGCCGGGCGGAGCCGAATTCGGTCGGTGTGCCGTTCGGCATTCGGTCGACGTCGAAGCGAGGCGAACTGGGATCGTTGATGATGTAGAGCAACACCAGCAGTTGGCCATTCATGCTGTCGGTCAAGTGCGCATAGAGCAGCGGGTCTTCGGCGCCGACTTGGTGCCGAAGGTCGATCACGACGTCCGTGCTCCCAGGCCTGAAGGAGAACTTCACCAGCGAATTTCCCTGCGCGTCCTGCAGCGCTCGGCTGATGCCGAACTGATCCAGCAGCTCCTGAGGGACGAAACGGGCGTAAAGAGCGCGCTTCTCGTCGTCTGGCAGCTGGTTGATCGCCGCGATCGTCATCGCGACCGGCGCTGGGCCATTGCACGCTCGACCTCGCGCTCCGCATCGCGCTTGGCGAGTTCGCGGCGCTTATCGTATTGCCGCTTGCCGCGCGCCAGGGCGATCTCCAGCTTGATGCGGCCGGAACTCAGGTAGAGCTGAGTCGGGACCAGTGTCCAACCGCGCTGCCGCACCATGGAGGCGATCTCGTCCAACTCCCTGCGATGCAGCAGCAGTTTGCGGCGTCGTTGCGGCTCGTGATTGGTGTGGCTTGCCGGCTCGTACGCCGCCACATGAGCGTTGAGCAGCCAAGCTTCGCCACCCTCGATGGCCACATAGGCCTCATTCAGGCTGACCTGGCCCGCTCGGGCCGCCTTGACCTCGGTTCCGAGCAGCGCCAGCCCCGCTTCAAACCGTTGTTCGAGGTGGTAATCCCTGCCAGCCTTGCGGTTGCGAGCCAACACTCGCTGAGCTTCTTTTCGCTTCGCCATTTGATTGCAGGCGCAAGTATACAGTGGGGGGTTGACCAGCGTAACATTGCAGGGTTCTCGTGGCAGGACAATAATGAGCAGGCTCGCCTAGCTTGGGCTGCGAGGGGTACCTGACGCCGTGGACAATGAGCAGAATGTAAGTGGCTCGTCACTTCTGGTCGTAGAGGACGATCCTGCCATGCTGGATGCCTTTCGGGACATCCTCGAGAACTCGGGCTACGTCGTTTCCACCGCGGCCAATGGCAGCGACGCCCTCAAGGAGCTCGGCCAGCAGACCCCCGCATTGATCATGTCAGACATCTCGATGCCAGGAATGGACGGGATCGAGCTCTATAAGGCAGTTCGGCAGCGCCCAGAAGGTGCGGCGATACCGTTCATTTTCGTCACGGCGCGTGGCACCCGGGAAGACGTTTTCGCAGCCAAGGCACTCGGGGTAGACGACTACATCACAAAGCCGGTCACCAGCCACGAGCTGCTGCAAGCGGTGCGAGCACGCCTGCAGCGGACCGACGAATTGATGCTGGTTCAGCTCAAGGCCGTGATGCGCGCAATGGCGAACGCGATCGAGACCCGCGCGGGAGCTTATACCAAACGGCACGTCGAAGCCGTCAACGCCTACGCGCAAGCGCTGGCGCTCGAGCTCAGCTGGGATGCCGATCAGCTGGAGGCACTTGAATTCGGCGCCATTTTGCACGACGTCGGGAAGATCAGCGTCGGCGAACGGATCCTCTCCAAGACCGGTCCGCTGGATGAGAACGAGTGGCGCGAGATGCGTATGCATCCGGTGTATGGGGCACACATGATCGCCGGCAATCCGTACCTCGAGCCCGCGCTGCCGGTCGTGCTGCACCATCACGAGCGCTGGGACGGAGGCGGTTATCCGGACGGCCTGGCAAGTGAAGCCATCCCGATCGGTGCCAGATTGCTGGCGGTGGCCGACACCTTCCACGCCATGACCTCCAATCGACCCTATCGCCCGGCGATGACCCAGGAAAACGCCTTCCGAGAGATCCTGGCACAGTCCGGCAGGCAGTTCGACCCAGAGATGGTCGAAGCCTTCGAGCGCTGCTGGCACCGGGGCGACATCGCCAAAATCCACAAAAACGTCCAGAGCCTTTCCGACGACGACACCAAGTACGCCAACGGGCACTCCGCCTAAGCAGGGCGGGGACCGCAGCGCGCGAGCCTGGCCTCCACCGCCTCTGCTCAACCCAGATTCACTAACCTCTCGCAAGAATCAAAGCTCGCGCCCGGCGCTGACTTGACACGGGCGGGGGATTGTTTACAATCTGATTGGTTATGATAAGTTCTATTATCACAAACAACGGTGAGCGTGCGGGGAGGCCACTTTCCGGCACAAAACACCTAGAAACCGTTGCGGTCCCGGTCCAGTTTGAGGCTGGCGCAAATGGACAATCCGCTGGAAACTTCAGCCAGATGCTTCCCGTATTGACGAGGAGAACGGACTTGCGATCACTCTCCGATCGGCATCGTGCCGGGAGTTTGTGTGGACTTCAATGGTCGTAAGCGTTGGACAGACACTGGAACGCTATCTAGACAGCGTTCGGTTGGCCCGCAGCGCCAACACCACCCGGACCTACCGCAACGCAATCAAGGCCTTTCTGGCCTGCCTCGCGGACCGCAGCATCGATGCCGAGACCTTCCCAGCGCGCCAGGCAACTGAGGACTGGATCGCTGATTTTGCCCGTTACCTGCGTGGCTACGCACCAGCCAGCGAGCGGTTGTATTTGACCGCATTGACCGGGTGGTATGAGTATCTGGCCGCCGAGGAGCACGCCGAGGTCAACTTGCCGCGCCTGCGACTGCTGATCCGCCGTCGCTCGCGCCGTCCAGGCCAACGGTTGCCGCAATTCCCGCGACGCGACATCGAAGAAGTACTGGATCACGCTGCACGATTGAGGCCGGCTGCGGACCGCGGCGACCGCGGCAGGCTGCGGGCATTGCGGGATCGGGCTCTGCTATTCATGTTGGCCGACACGGGTCTACGAATTCACGAAGCAGTCGCCCTGCGGCGTGGCGACCTGGATTGGAACGAAGGACGAGCGATTCTGATCGGCAAAGGCAACCGGGAAGCCGTGGTCCGCTTCTCCTCCCGGTCGCTGCGCTATCTCAAGGCTTATCTGGATGGCCGTAGTGTGCAAGACGGCGCTTCAGGGCGCCCGCTGCGCTCCCTGCCGCTGTTCGCCCGGCACGACAAAGGCGCCGGGGACCGTGTGCTTCCGATCTCCACCACCACCGGCCGCGCTATCGTGCACCAGCGTACCGCCGAAGCGCTCGGCGATCGGCCCTCCGCAGCGATTACGCCGCACTCGTTCCGCCACTATTTTGTAACGACCGTGTTGCGCGGATCCGGCGGCAACCTCAAGATGGCCCAGGAGTTGGCCCGCCACCGCAGCATCGCCGTGACCCAGCGGTATGCCCATCTCTCCGACGACGAGCTTGACCGCGGCTACCACGAAATCTTCGAATCCGACCAGCCCTAGAACTGCATTCGAAAATGCGGTACCGCGTGCCGCGACGTGAGCACCCCACGACTGGCGCCGTGCCCGGACTTCGGGCCCCCCAGGCTGACCGTGCACGGACCCGGCCAAGTTCGCCAACGCACACGGCGGCTGTTGGTGGCTATGCGCAGTTCTACGGCGCGTCGCCCCAGAAATGCGGAGCTCAGTGTGAATTCAAGGCCGAGGCAAGCAGCACCACCGGATGGACCGCAGTTGCGCCGGTGCCGTCTTTGATCTGTGCTCGGCAGGACACGCCCGGTGCAGCCAGCTGGACCCCCGCATCGGCCTGGCGCACCGCGGGAAACAGCTTGAGCTCACCGATGTCCATCGAAAGCGAGTAGTGTTCGGCCTCGTAGCCGAAAGAACCGGCCATGCCGCAGCAGCCGGAATCAATCTCCTCAACCTGCAAGCCTGTAGCCCGTAGCATGGCCAGCATCGGCTCGCTGCCGATCAACGACTTGGCATGACAGTGGTTGTGCAGTAAGACCTTGCCCGCCGGCTTTATCCGATCGATCCGGTCGATGCGGCGCGCACCGCTGCCAGTCGGCTCAGTCAGGTACTCTTCAATCAATCTTGCGGCGGCTGCAACCGCAATTGCATCCGGATCGTCCGGCAGGAGATCCAGGTACTCGTCCCGTAAGGTCAACAAGCAAGACGGCTCGAGCCCTACGATCGGAATAGCTTGCCGCGCATACGGTGCCAAAGCTGCAACGTTGCGAACCGCTTGCTGCTTGGCCCGCCCCAATAGCCCCTTGGAGATCATAGGTCGACCGCAGCAGACTTGCTTCGGCACCATTTCGACCTGGCAGCCCGCCGCTTGCAGCAGCTCTACAGCCGCCGCGCCGATCTCCGGGAAGTTCAGGTCAGTGTAGGTGTCGACGAACAGCACCACACGCTCCGCGGCGGCGGCGTGACCAGCCGATGGCATGGATGCCCCTTGCTCCGCCGGTGCGCGGCCGCCTTCCAACGGTGGAGATTCCACCCCCTCCACCGGTCCACGGCTACCGGCGAAAGTCGGCGCGGCCGCGAGCTGGGAACGCCGGAATTGTGAGCGAAATCGTCGGGCGGCCAGCGGCGGCAATGTGCGCTGCCGGGCAATGCCCAGCGTCGACCCGAGCAGCCGGCGAAGCAGGCCGGTCGGCGCAAGGCGGTTGACCATCCGGCTGAACGGCTGCGCCAGGGACAGCACACGGGCCAGTTCGCCAAATGCACGGCTGCGCAGTGGGACGCCGTGCTCCGCCTGGTACTGGCCCAGGAACTCCGCTTTCAGCCGGGCCATGTCGACTTCGGTCGGGCACTCCGATTTGCAGCCCTTGCACTCGAGGCACAGGTCCAGGATTTCGTACATCTCGCGGCTGGTCAACGCCCCTTCCGGCAGCGCCCCCGAAATCGCCGCTCGCAGCGCGTTGGCCCGCCCGCGGGTCGAGTGCATTTCGAGCCGCGTCGCCTGGAAGGATGGGCACATGACCCCATCTGCCTTGCGACAGATCCCGACCCCGATGCAAGCCTCAACCGCCTGCTGAAGACCCCCCTGCTTCTGGAAGCTGAAGGTCGTGGGCGGCGCCTGGGCCCGGTACTCCGGCCCGTAGCGCAGGTCTGCGTCGAGCTGCGGCTGGGTTCCCTCGAGCTCGACCACCTTGCCCGGATTCAGGATGCCGGCCGGGTCGAATGTCCGCTTGAGTCGGAGAAAGGCATACGCTAGCTCTGGGCCAAATAGCCTCTGGTTGTAGGCGGTGTGAGAGAGACCATCGCCGTGTTCGCCGGAGATCGAGCCATGCATCTGCACCACCAGCTCGACGACCTGCTCGGCGATCGCTCGCATGCGACGGACTCCGTCGGCGGTTTTCAGGTCGATCAGCGGGCGCATGTGCAGGCATCCGGCAGAGGCGTGGGCGTACCATTCGCCGTGCGTGCCGTGCTCTGCCAACAGCCGGTCGACCTCCCGGACGTAGCTCCCCAACCGCTCGACCGGAACCGCGACGTCCTCCATGAATGTGATCGGCTTCGCTGATCCAGGTACCGACATCAGCAGCCCCAGTCCCGCCTTGCGCACCGCCCACAAGTCTTCCTGTTGCTCCCGCCCTGCCAGAATCCGGCCACGTGACGCCAGGGGCCCCGCCTTGGCCAGCGCTTCGGACTGGGTGTCTCCGGTGTACTCAACCACCAGCAGCGTCTGCGGATCGCCGTCCACGAATCCGAGACGCCGGGAGTAGGCCGGTACCTGGCGTGCCCGCTCGATCAGCAGCCGAGGCAGAAGCTCCACCGCCGCTGGCTCGGTCTCGAGAATCGCCGGAGTGAAGTCAGCCGCCTGCGCCGGGCCATCGAATCCGATCACCAGCAGCACGGCATGTTTCGGCTTGGGCACCAGCCGCACTTGAGCCCGTCGGATGATTGCCAGGGTCCCCTCGGAGCCACAGACCAGCGATGCCAGGTTGAAATCCGCCGGCGGTGGGTATTGGTCCTGATACCAGGCCGCGGGCTGCGAGGGGGTAAACCCGGTCAGATAGTTGAGGCTGTAGCCGGAGGAGCGCCGCCAGGTGTGCGGCCAGTGGTCGGCCACTGCCTGCGCCAAATCGGTCCGCATTCTCAGTGTCTCGCTGTAAATGCTGGCCTCCAGACCGCCGCCTTCCGCCTTGCGCCGGGCCGCCTCCAGCGAAACCGGCTCGAACCGCACTTGCGATCCGTCGGCCAGCACCGCATCCAGCCCGACGACGTGATCTACAGTCATTCCGTAGCGAATAGAATGCGCGCCGGTTGCGTTGGTCCCGATCATTCCGCCGAAGGTTGCCCGGTCAGCGGAGGCTGGATCAGGGCCGTACTGGAGCCCATGTACTGCGGCGGCCGCGTTGAGCTGATTGCAGACTACTCCCGGGCCAACCTCTGCAGTCTTCTGCTCACGGTCGATGTGATGGATCTGGGCCAGATAGCGGCTGCAATCCAACACCAGTGCCGCTCCAATGGTTGAGCCGGCCAGGCTGGTTCCCGCTCCGCGCGGCAACAACGGAATGCCCAACTCAGCCGCAACCTCCACCGTTGCATTCAGGTCCTCTTCGGTGCGCGGGAACACCACCCCCAGCGGGTTGACTCGGTGATTCGAAGCGTCAGTTGCGTAGAGTGATCGGTGGTACGGGTCGAGGTGGATCTCGCCCTGCAAACGGTGTTCCAGCAGGCCCCGAAGCTCAGTCTGGGCCCGGGACTCAGCCAAGCTCGGCGTCCTTTGTCTCCTGCTGCTGGCTCCCCTCGCCCAGGTACGGCTCAAAGGCCCACAGCAGCCGCCGTGGGATCCGACCGGCCATCCTCATGACCCGAGTGTCGTGCTCGACGTGCTCGACCACGCCGTGCTCGTGAAACAAACTGACCAGTTTCCCTTCCCGGTACGGAAGCTCGACTTCCAGCGGCTCCATGACTTCATACAGCTCATGCTGGATGGCATCCATCAATTCCGAAAGGCCTTCTCCAGTGAGCCCAGAAGTGCGCACGTAAGGCGAATCGAGCTCAAGTTCGGCTTCGGCCACTGGCGCAGCGTCGATCTTGTTGAGAGCGATAAGCACCGGGATGGTGTCTGCGCCGATCTCAACCAGTGTGTCCTGCACGGCCCGGATCTGCGCCTCGGCATTGGGGTGCGTGATGTCGACCACGTGTAGCAGCAGGTCGGCCTCCGAGATCTCCTCCAATGTCGCCTGGAATGCGGCCACCAACATGGTTGGCAGTTTTTGGATGAAACCAACGGTGTCGGTGAGCAGGATCGCCCGACCTCCCGGAAGCTCCACCTTGCGCGTGGTCGGGTCCAGCGTCGCAAACAGCCGATTGGCGACGTACACGTCTGACCCGGCCAGCTGGTTGAGCAAGGTGGATTTGCCTGCGTTGGTGTAGCCGACTAAGGCCACCGTCGGAATATGGGTGCCGCGGCGGCGGGAGCGGTAACGCCCTCGGTGGGCACGAACCTTCTCCAACTCCTCTTTGAGATGATCAATCCGCCGATTGATATCCCGGCGGTCAACCTCCAGCTGGGTTTCGCCCGGCCCACGCAGGCCGACTCCACCGGCCGAGCCAGTTCGGCCTGCTCCACCGCCGGCCTGTCGAGCAAGGTGGGTCCAGGCTCTGGTCAGGCGCGGCAGCCGGTATTCGTACTGGGCAAGTTCAACCTGCAAGCTCCCCTCCCGGCTGCGAGCATGTTGTGCAAAAACGTCCAGAATCAGCGCTGTGCGGTCCAAGACCCGCACGTCCTCGCCCAGGGCAAGTTCCAGTTCACGCTGATGACGCGGGTTGAGCTCCTCGTCAAAGAGGATTACGTCTGCCAGCAGGTCTTCCGAACGATCCTTGATCTCCTTGACCTTGCCGGCCCCCACGTAGGTCTTCGGATCGGGCCGGCCGAGATGCTGGGTCACCTCCCCGACCACGGCCAAGCCGGCCGTTTCAGCCAACAGCTGCAGTTCGATCAAGGAGTCTTCGAGCGAGAGCAAGCGCTCCTCCGACCGGCGGTCGGTTCCCACCAACAGCGCCCGTTCCCGGCTGACCTGGGTAGGGAGTGCCCTCTTGCTCATGCCGAGATTATAGCGTGCTCACGCTTTGGCGATGGTGCAGTCCCAGCCACGGTGCAGTCCCAGCCACGGTGCAGTCCCGGCCACGCTGCGGTCCCGGCCACAATGCAGTCCCGACCTCAGCGCAGCGCGGCCGAATTGCTCGATGCGTGCCGGGCGGCGTGCAGCGCGTCGAGCCGTTTGAGGCCTGCCAGGCCGGGTGTGGGATAGTCCGCATCGATGAGCAATTCGGCGCCCCTACCGATGGCTATGCGAAGCGACCCGCCTGGTCGGCCACAGTCTCGGGCCTCAGCACGGCGTCGAGCGCAAGGCGCGCCCGCTCGGCGTAGGCCACCGCCCGCTCCCGCCGGTTCCGGCGACGATCGTCCGCCAGCGGCGGCAGGATGCCGAAATTTGCCTTCATCGGTTGAAATCGTTGCGGTTCGGCGTGCGTGACGTAGTGGCAGAGGGCACCCAGCATGGTTTCGGGCGATAGAACGATCGGTTCCGCCCCCTCTGCGATTCGGGCCGCGTTGCGACCGGCCAACAGCCCAGTGGCGATGTTTCCCAGGTACCCCTCCACGCCGGTGATCTGGCCGGCCATGAGCAGATCCGGGCGCTGGCGAAACTGAAGCGTTGGGAGCAGCAGTTTGGGCGAGTTCAGGAAGGTGTTGCGATGCATCTGACCGTATCGGGCGAAGCGCGCTTGCTCCAGCCCGGGGATCATCTGAAATACCCTTCGCTGTTCCGGGTAGCGCAGGTTGGTCTGAAAGCCAACCAGGTTGTACAGCTCGCCTGCCAGATCATCTTGGCGCAGCTGCACGACGGCAAACGGTCGCCGGCCGGTACGCGGATCCTGCAGGCCGATCGGCCGCAGCGGCCCGAACGCCAGCGATTGCTCACCCCGCTCCGCAATGATTTCTACTGGAAGGCAGCCCTCAAAGAACTGATCCATGCCAGCCCGTACGCCGCTTTCGATCGCGTGCTCGAACTCCCGGAGTTCGATCCGCTCCGCGGAAACCAGCTCTCGCACGAAGGCGAAGTATTGCTCACGGTCCATCGGACAGTTCAGATAGTCGCCATCTGGGCGTTCGCCACGGCCATAGCGGGAATCACGGAACGCAATGGAGAGGTCGATGCTTCCGGACTCGACGATCGGTGAGAGGGCGTCGTAGAAGTACAGATGCTGCTCGCCGGTGAGGCGCGCCAGCTCGCCAGACAGCGCTGGCGAGGTGAGCGGACCGGTCGCCAGGACCGTGATCCCGGAGGGAATCCGCTTCATTTCCTCCCGCACCACGGTGATACCGGGATGGCCTTCCAGCCGGGTTGTAGCCCTTTCGGAAAAACCAACACGGTCAACTGCCAGGGCGCCGCCCGCCGGCAGCTGCGCCGCGCGGGCGCAGTCGATCAGCAGTGAACCCAGCCGCTCGAGTTCGCTCAGCAGGACCCCAGACGCTCGATCCGGAAGCTGAGAGCCCAGCGAATTCGAGCACACGAGCTCGGCCAATTGATCCGTAGCGTGTGCTCCGGTAGTCCGCACCGGGCGCATCTCGTACAGCAGAACCTGGTGCCCCGCTTGCGCCGCCTGCCAGGCAGCCTCGCTTCCGGCAAGCCCGCCCCCGATCACCGTGATCTCCGCCACGCGCGCATTCTACCATCGCGCCCCTTTGGCGGTTCTCCAACTGGCTGGGATCTGGTCACTGGCACACAACTTGCACATCACTGTATACTCTCACGCCCGAGGCCCAAGATGCTTCAGATACAGGATCATTCGCTCCGACCGGTTGCTACCGCACATTTGGCCCAGACCATGAGTCTGCTGGCGCTCGCCAATGACGAGCTGCGGGAACGGATCCTGGAAGAGATCTCAAACAACCCTGCTCTCGAGCTGACCGAAGACATCATCTGCCCGAACTGCCAATCCAAACTCGCTCGCCGTGGCCCCTGCCCCAAATGCAGTCTTCCGGCCCCGGCAGAGGAGGCGGTCGTGTTTGTCTCCGCCCGCGAATCGGTCGGTGGCAACTCGGGCTCGGTCGGCATGCCGGAAGAGCTGGACGATCAGGAGCCGGTCGCGCCAGAGAGTCTGGCAATCCATGTCTTGCAGCAGTTGGCCGCCGAATTGGAAGTCGAAGATCGCCCGATCGCGGCCTATGTCCTCTCCAGCTTGGACGATAACGGTTTCCTGACCGATCCGCCGGCGATTGTCGCCCGGAGCACCCGAAGCACACTCTCGCAGGTCGAGCGCGTGATCGACCTGATCTCACATTGCGATCCGGCCGGCCTGGCAACCAGCGGCCCGCGACAGGCATTGATGGCGCAGCTTGAGCTGCTGCAACCCGGTGACGGCCTAGCGCGGCATATTCTGGAGTCGCACTTCGAGCAGCTCGCAAAGCACGACTACGAGCACATTGCGCACGAGTTGGGGGCCACGACCGGGCAGATCCGCACCGCGGTCGGCTTTATTCAGGAGAATCTGAATCCGTATCCGGCGCGTGCCTTCTGGGGATCGGCGCGGACCGCCAAGGAAGCCGACCCCAACGTCTACCATGCCCCGGATATCCAGATCACCCAGCGCGCAGAAGGCGCGCTGGTGGTCGAGATCTTCTCCTCCGTGCCTGGTTGGCTGCAGGTGAACCCGTTCTTTCGCAAGGCCCTGCCGCAAGCGACCGACGAACAGTCAGACGCCTGGAAGGAGCACCTCGAACGGGCTTCGCTGTTTGTCAAGTGCCTGCAGCAGCGCAACAATACGATGCGCAATCTGATGGAGGAGTTGGTCAGCCGGCAACGCGGCTTCATCCTGGAGGGCGATCGGGAGCTGGAACCAATGACCCGCGCCGAGTTGGCGGACGTGATCGGCGTGCATGAATCGACGGTGTCGCGCGCGGTAGCCAACAAGGGGATCGCCCTGCCGGACGGCAGAATCATCCCCCTTTCGCGCTTCTTCGACCGGAGTCTCTCGGTGCGGGACCGGATCAAGCAGATCGTGCGCGAGGAGACCAAACCGCTCACGGACGATCAGATCGCTACCAAATTGCGGCGTCAGGGTGTAAGAATCGCCCGACGTACGGTCGCCAAGTACCGAGCGATCGAGGGCATACTGCCGGCCCGGCTAAGAAAGACGCGGGAGCTTCCCGCCTGACGAAGGACTGTCTTGCCAGCTAGCGCCAGATCGCTTACCCGATTTCTCAAGCCACAACCGCATAAGGAGCTCTTCCGCACCCTGGCCGACTCGTTGGACGAGGCGGTCTTGGTCTTGGACGCCGCGGGCGAGCAGATCCATGAAGTCAACCACGCCTTTCTGCTATTGAGCGGGTACGCCCGCAATGAGCTGGCCGAACTCGACGCTGAGCGGCTGTTCCCCGAGGAAGACCGACCGCGCTTCATGGCCCAGTTGACTCAAGAGCAGCGAGCGGAAAAGGTAGCGATGCTGCTTCGTGACGGGACCCGGCTGCTGGTGGACGTACAGCCCAGCACGATCGGCAGTCCGCCGATCGCGGTCTTGCTCAAGGTTCGCTCGACCTCCGACCGGCTGCGCGAAGAGCAGCAGGTCCGCAACCGAAGCGAGCAACTGGCCAACCTGATCGAAATCACGGCGACCCTGCTGGATACCACCGACCTGGTGCTGCCAGCGCTCATCAAATTCGCAGGAGAGCTCTTGGCGGCGTCGGCCATCGGCGTTTATCGGGTTTCGCCGGAAGGCCCAGATTACTTGCTGGAAGGACAGCTTCCCTCCGGATTCCCGGCTTCACTTTCCGCTTCAGACTTCGATCCACTGGACCGGCCGAGCCTGTGGGCGATCGGAACCCGCCCGGACCACCCGCTGCACCGTGCGGCACGAACCCTGGGACTACGAGCCGTGCGAAGTGCTCCGCTCGGCACACCGAAGGCCTGGGTCGGGCTGCTGGTAGCCGGCTGGCGTGATCTCGAAGAACTGCCGGATGACGCCATTTCGCTGATGGAAGTTCTGGCAAATCTGATCCACGCGCAGATCTTGGTCAGCATGCAGCGCGAGGTACTGACCGATTTCGAGTCCAAGCTCAACAAAGCTGAGCGCGAACTTCGGATTCAGTCCCAGGCGGTCAACGACGGGGTCCTGACCGTCGATTCGAATCTGAAAGTGCTGCGGGCCAACCACGCCGCCGGCCGCATGCTCGGTTACGGCGACGGCGAGTTGGTGGGCCAGCCGATTCAAGACGTCTTGGTGGGGCCGACTGACATCCTGACCACGCTACTGGACGTCATCGGTCACGAACGGACCTCTGAGCGGTCGCACATTACCTTGCACCGGCGTGACGGCACGCCGATCCCGGTCAACCTCAGGGCGGTCCCGCGCGAGGCGGGCTCGGATTCACGGGTACTGCTGGTGCTCAACGATCAGTCAGAGCGCAAGGCGATCGAAGATCGCTCTGAATCCCTGGCGCAGCGGGCGCTGCTGGGCGAAGTGGCTGCAATATTCGCTCATGAGGTGCGCAATCCGATCAACAACATCAGCACCGGCCTGCAGCTGGTCGCCTCCCGGCTGGGGAGCGAACATCCCCAGTATTCGTCACTGGATCGGATCCGGGGGGAGTGCAAGCGCTTGGATCAGTTGATGGAGGACGTGTTGTTCTTTGCCCGCCCGCTTGAACTCAAGTTCAGGCCGCTTGACCTGTCACAGCTGATGGACCGCATATTGGCCCGCTGGGAGCCGCGCCTGACGCGCAGCTACGTCCGGATCCACAAAGACTACTCCTCCGATGTCCCTGCCATCTCGGGAGACGAACGGACATTGGAGCAAGTTATCGTCAATCTGGTATCCAATGGGGTTCAGGCCATGCCGGAAGGCGGAACGCTTTCGGTTGGAATCAGCGCTGGCAGCAGCGTAGAACTCAAGCTGGCCGACACCGGTCCGGGGATCCCGGCCGATCAGATCGACCGCATCTTCGACCCGTTCTTCACGACCAAGAAGTCCGGAACCGGGCTCGGCCTGGCAATCAGCCGGCGAATCATGACCGCACATCAGGGCAGCATCTCGGTTGAGAGCTTTCCCGACGCAGGAACCGTGTTTACACTACGCTTCAGTTTGCTTCCCAACGAAGAGGCCGCATGAGCTCCACCATCTTGGTGGTTGACGACGAGGAGACCGCCCGCAGTTTCGTCAGCGGTGCATTGTCCGATGCCGGGCACGAAGCGATCGAAGCCGGCGATTTGGCGGAGGCCAAGCAGGCGATTGAGACCGGTGCGGCTGACATTGTGTTGCTGGATGTGGTGCTTCCCGACGGCTCTGGTCTGTCGCTGTTGGATGCCATTGCGCGCGAGAATCCCAGCCCGCCGGTGATCCTAATGACTGCCTTCGGCGAAATCGACACCGCGGTACAGGCCATGAAGCAGGGGGCGCAGGACTACCTGCAGAAGCCGCTGGATCTCGAGCAGTTGATCGGCGCGGTCGAGCGAGCCGGCGAAGTCGTAGCGCTGCGCCGTGAGCTGGCGATGATGCGCAAATCCACCCAGGAGCAATACGAGTGGATCATTGGCGACACCGCCGAGATGCAGCGGGTGGCGGACGAGGCGCAGCGCGCCGCGGCGGCCTCGGTATCGGCTCTGATCACCGGGGAAACCGGGACCGGCAAGGAAGTGCTGGCGCAGGTGATCCGGATGTCCGGACCGCGTTCCGACAAGCCATTTGTGCCGATCAATTGCGCCGCCCTGCCCGACACCATGATTGAAACCGAGCTGTTCGGCCACGAGGCCGGGGCGTTCACGGGTGCTACCAAGCGCAAGCCGGGGCTGCTGGAAGTGGCGGACGGCGGCATCTTGTTCTTGGACGAGATCTCCTCCACCAAGCCCGATATGCAAGCCAAACTGCTGAGGGTATTGGACGAACGGATCTTTCGCCGCATCGGCGGCGTGAACGAGATCCATGTCGACGTTCAGATCATCGCCGCCTCCAACCGCGATCTGCCCTCGATGCTGCAAGAAGGCACCTTTCGGGAGGATCTTTACTACCGGCTCAAAGTCGTCGATCTGCACCTGCCTCCTCTGCGCGACCGTATCGGCGACATTCCGGCTTTGGTCGGTTCGTTCATCCGCCAGATCCAGCAGCGTACCGGGAACCCGGTGAGCGGGATCACTCCGCGCGCCATCGAAGCCCTGAAGGCGCATCATTGGCCCGGGAATATCCGCGAGCTCCGGCACGTCATTGAGCGCGCCATGCTGTTCTGCGACGACGAAGAGATCGATCTCGGACACCTCTCCCCTGAGTTTCAAGCACTAGTTTCTTCGTAGTCCCTTCGGGCCGCCGGCGCGCCCCCGACGGCCCGAGTCGTTCGCCCCCTCGGCTGACAATTCAACGCAACTGACACCTCCGATCCTGCCCGTTCCGGGGCCTGGAGGATCAGGACTGGCACGGAGATTGCAACTGTGTGCCTGCATCCCTGCCTAGCGGAGGTTCAGATGGTTCCTTTTGGCCCGATGGAAGTTCAGATCGTGATCGCCGCAGCCGTTTTCATTCTTGGCTGCATGTGTGTGGTCCTTGGAACATTCGTGCTGATCACGCGCAGCTACTCCAAGGAAATCAAGTCGCTGGCTTCCCACACCGCCCGCCTGGGTCAGAAGGGCATGGCGGATGAGATCACTGGACTGGTGAACAGCGCTTCGGAATTGGTTGGGGCTTTGAATCAGCTGGTCAAGACAGCCAGCGGAGCCGGCCTGTTCCTGGTTACTCTGGGCATGGGAATGATCGCCTCATCGTACTGGGTGGTGACACAAATCCAGTGGCCTGCGGCCTGACCCCATGCAGACCCATCGCGAGATTCTGACCGCGCTCAGGACGCACTACTCGGAGGGCGAGCTGGCCCTGGTATTGGGGCGTCTGCTGCGCGTTCCGGAAGCCTGGCGAGCACTGAGTAACCCGGTATTCCTCGAGGAAGTCGTTTCCTCACAGCCCCCGGTGCATCTCACGCCATCACACCTGGCTGCATTGGCACTGGGCGGCGAACTCACCGAGCGGATCGAGGTCGGATTGCTTCAACCGCATGCCCAGCGAGCCGAGCGCCTGTGGCAGCGGGCGCTCAGCGATTCGGGAGAGGATCGAGACCTGTTCGAAACCGCCCTAATCGGGCTGACATTGGCACACCAGCTGAGCGAGAACCCCGCGATGCTTGAGCAACTTTTGCCAGACGTCGATCGGTGGCGCTCGCCGCTGTGCGTGGCGTGGCCAGCGCTGGATCGGGCGGAGGCGGTGCTGGCCGACCTGCTGCATGCCGGAGCACACCGGCTGGCGGCACAGATCGTGCTCTCAAACCTGCCGGCCGATGAGGCCGCGTCCTATCTGGCTCGCAACGCGAATGGCTCAACGGTGGCGCTGCTGCTTGAAATCTCGCGCGCCGGCGAAACCGCGCTGATCGATACGATGTCCCTCCCCAAGGCGGTCAGCACCAGCCACCGCGACGGATTGACCCCGCTGCTGCTCCAGGCAATTGGCCACTCCGCCGCAGGCGAGGCCGAATCTGCCAGCAGCATATTGGGACAAGCCTGGGAATCCGCCTCACAAACCACCGCACACGTGGCGGACTTCACCGCCGACATCGCCCGGGCCTTGGGCGACCTGGTGACCGAGGTGGAAGCCAATCAGCGAGCGCTGGAGACGGTTCCAACGCCTTCGCGACGGGCGCGCACCGCGCATTCCCTAGCGAAGCATGACCGGGTCGCAGATGCGCTGGCCTTGTTGTCCAATTCGGCGGATTCGATCGAGGAGCAGATCGCCCTGGGGTGCATTCAGGCCGACAACGGGCAACCGGAGCAGGCCGCCAGTACCTTGAAACGGGCCGCTTCCGATCTTGCCCAGGTTCGGCAGTCCCTGGACCACGATTGGCTGGCGGTCATGACAGGCGGATTGAGACGCTGTGGCGAATTGGAGGGCGCGATCCGGGTGGCCCAAGAACAGGTTGCCGCCTTCCCCGCCAACGCCTCCGCTCGCAACCAGCTGGCGGTCTTGCTGGCCGAAGCCGGCGCCTGGGACGACAGCGCCTCGGAGGCGGAGCTGGCAGTTTCCCTGGCGCCCCAGGCCGACGATTATCGCCAAACATTGGCCAGGGCCTACGAAAAACTAGGCGCATTCGCTCAGGCTTTGAACCAACGGCAGCTGCAGGCGGCTCCCGACCCCAAGGCGCTGAGCTTCGATGCCATTCAGGTCGGCGAATTCGAATTGGCCGGGTCGGTCGTGGAGCAGATGCTGACCGACGACCCCGCTTCGGTGGAGGCCCACATTGTGCTCGGTAGGATCCTGGCCGCCAAGGGCGAAACCGCTTCGGCCAACGCAGCCTTTCAAGAGGCGATTCGGTTGGGCCCGGAGTCCGTCGAGGCCCGGCTGGCGCTGGCAAGCTGGCAGCAGTCGAGCGGAGACCTCGAGTCGGCTGGCCAGAACCTGATGCAAGCCTGCCAGCTTGATCCCTCCAACGGCCAGGTACACGGCAAGCTGGCCGAATGGATGGTCGCCATGGGACGCGAGAGCGAGGCAGCCGAAGCGGCAGCCAAAGCGGTTGAGTTGAATCCTGACCAGGTGGATTACAAGCTGGAGCACGCCAAACTGCTGGTGGATCTCGGTCATCTAGACCAGGCGCTCAGTGAATTGCAGTCAGCTGCACGGCAGGCACCGCGCGACTGGAGGATCGGAATCGCAATTGCGGAGGCCTACGAGAAGAGCGGCGATCCTCGCTGGGCGGCGCAACAGCTGCCGCAGCTCCCGGCCACTGCCGGGCCGAAGGACTGGTTGACGGTCGGGCGTATCGGAATTCAGGCCGCGCTGGACCTGGGCGGAGCGTTGGAAGCCCTCGACCAGGCGGAGCAGCTCGGCTGCAGCGATCCGAGCCTGCACTTCTGGTACGCACGCGGCCTGGAGCAGGAAGAACAGTATCAGGGTGCAAGCGAGCGGTACGCCAAGGCCATTTCCAGCATCGAGCCCGGATCGGTGGAGCTGCGCGAGCAGTCCACGCTGGGCCAGGCGCGCTGTGAGCTGCGCCGTGGTCACATTTCTGCCGCATTGGCCGTCCTGGATGACGCCCGCCAGACCTTCGGCGGCGGATCTCGCGTGCTGGCACTGACATCGCAGGTCTACCGGTCGGCAAAGCTGCTCGATAAGGCAGTCGAGGTGGCACAGCAGGCGGTCGACGTTGATCCATCCGACCCGACTGGGTGGGAGGCGCTCAGCGAGGCGCTTGCCGGATCCGCCGACTTCGAGGCCGCCTTCTCGGCGGCCGAACGTCACAGCTCTCTGAGCCCGGATTCGGTGCGACCGTGGATTCAGATCGGCCAGTTGGCCGCCGACGGCGGCGAGACTGCTTTGGCCCGCAAGGCACTCGCACAGGCCGCGTGGCGAGCACGAGGCGATCCGACCAATCTGGTCCGGGTGGCCAGCGCACTGTCAGACTTGGGTCACAGCCGTACCGCTATCCAAGCCATCCGAGCCGCGGTCCGCCAGCGTCCGGATGACCCGGCAATGCGGCGATCGATGGCCGAGCTGTATGAATACAGCGGGCAGCTCGAATCGGCGCTCGAGGCCTGGCAGGAATGTGCCCGGCTGGTGCCAAATGACGAACAGCCACTGCGCCGAGCGGCCGTTTGTGCCGAGCAATTGGGCCGTTCGCAGAAATCGATTGAGCTGCTGGAGCAGGCCCAGACGGTCAATCCTAAGAGTCCCGGACTGCGACGGCGGCTGGCTTCGGCCTATGTCGCACACGGGCAGGTCGGCCGCGGGATTCAGACCTATTCCAGTGCGCTGCGAGAAGCTCCCAACGACGCCTCGTTGGCAATGGAGGCCGCGGAGGCCGCTCTGCTGGCCGGCGCAGCTCGCGAGGCGCTCGGATTTGTTGGACGGGCCGAGCAGCTGGCGGCCGACGAAGGGCGGGTTCAGGCCGCGCTGGCAGAGGGCTATCTGCTGCTCAATGAACGGGGCCGAGCGGCCAAAGCAATCGAAAAAGCCGTCGAGCATGGGGAATCATCCGGCCGGGTGCTGGCTGTCCTGTCGATCGTCCGGCCAGATCGCGCCGGCGCGGCACAGGCCCTGTCTCAGGCGGTGCCGGAGTCGGCGCACGATGCGATTTGGATCGCTCGGGCCCATCGAAGACTCTTCGAGTTCGAGCCTGCTGTCCAGACCCTTTGGCGATGGAACACCGAACCCGCCGCAATCGCGGAGCTGATTCGAACGGAGTTGCGCATGCGGGATGCCGGCTGGCTGATGCAGTATGCCGACGCAAGCTTACTGTCGGACACCTGGCCGACTGAAGTGAAAGTGGATCAGTTGCTGGAGGAGCTTCAGCAGTACCAGCCGGAGCAGCGGTTGGTAGATATGCTGACGGCCTGGGCCGCTGCGGCCGAGGCTCCGAGCGGGCTCGCGCAATTCGTCGAGGAGGATTCCAGCGGCGAGTTGAGCGAGGCGTTGACGATTGCCCATCTGAAGCAGGATGCACTGGAGCAGGCAGTCGAAGCAATTGCACTTACCAAAGAGATCAATCCGGAGGCCGAGTGGCTGAAGCTTCTGGAGGGGATTTCCCTGGAGCTCAGTGGCCAGCACGAGCAGGCACGATCCTCCTTCCGCAAGGCTACCGACGGTGGTCCGCTGGTGCCGCTGGCCGAGTACCTCATCGGCCGCTCGTATGCAAACTCCGGCAGCTCGGAACGTGCCAGGACCCATATTGGCAAGGCTGTCACCGAATGGATGCGGCAGCCCGCCTGGCAGCACCGCTTGGGCGAGATCTATTTGGAGGCCGAGCAACCCGACGCGGCTCTGGGTCATTTCCAGAGCGCGACCGAGGCCGATCCGGCCAACCCGATCTATCAAGTGGACCTGGCCAAAACCTATCAGGCATGCGGGCAACTACTGCAGGCGGAAAACGCGTTCCGACTGGCTCTACAGGACGAGCAGCCCAGCCCGGAGACCTTCCGACTTGCCGGACAGGTTGCCCTGCAAATCGACCGGCCGGATGAAGCGGCCACTCGTTTCGAGCGGGCCTGCGAGCTAGCTCCAGACGACGCACTGGCTCATATCGGCGCGGCCAACGCAGCTGCAGCGCTCGGCAAGAAGCAACTGGCGGAGAAGCATCTCCGCGCCGCTATCCAGCTCGATCCGGACCGGCCCGAGGTTTTGCTGGGGCAGGGTCAGGTTCTCATGCAAACCGGCAAGTCAGCGGCGGCCATGGAAGCCTTCGAGCGTGCGCTTCAGGTTGGAGCCGATCCAGCTCAGGTGCACCGACATCAAAGCAAACTGCTGATGAAACAGGGCGAAACCCAACAAGCGCTGAACGCGCTCCGGCAGGCAGTGGAGGCAGAACCAGATGACGACGCCACCTGGCACGAGCTGGCGCAGGCCCTCGAAGCGCAGTCGGATCTGAAAGGCGCCGACGAGGCGATCGGACAGGCCCTGCGGATCTCGCCACGGAATCCGGTGTACCGGCTGAAGTTGGCCCAGATCTCCCGCCGTGCGGGAAATCTAGACCGCGCCCTCGAAGAGCTGCGGGTGGCGCGCAAGACCGTCCCGCACGATCCGAGGTTGGCGGTCGAGACTGGGCTGGTGCACGAAGATCGGCGGGAGTACTCGCGAGCGCTGGATGCCTACCGTGAAGCGATCGAGATCGACCCGACCTGCCTGCAGGCCTACTACCGGGCCGGCATGCTGTTGCGCACCTTGAAGGCCTACCGCCGAGCCGGCGAGATGCTGAAGCAGGCTGCCGAGCTGGCTCCCATCAACAAGGATGTTATGCACCAGCTAGCGGCGGTGCGTGCATTGGAGCTCGTCCATGGATGACCGGCTGGATCGCGAGAGTCTGATCAATCTGCTGCACGCCGCTCGGATCGCCAAGCGGTCGGACTTTGGACGCAGCGCGGCCAGCGAGTGGTTGAGCGCCTGGCCCGGCGACACCGAGGTTCGACTCCAGCTGGTGCAAATCGAGCTTGAAGCCGGCCTGAATGAACCGGCCATCGGCCGGCTGATTGAATTGATCGAGATCGATCCAGAGGCGCCGCAAGCCTATCAATTGCTGGCCCGTGCCTATCGCCAGACCGGCGACAACTTGAGGCCGCCGATCCACGATGCTTGCTATCAAGTGTTGAGTCACGGCGCCCCGGATCCCCAGACCGCACCGGCCTGGGCAGTCCCACTCGCTCGCGCCTACCAGTCGCTGGAAGACGGCGATGCAACCATCGCGGTTACTGCGGCCCAGGAAGCGCTGGCCTCCGGACCGAGCCTGGCGCTGCCCACCGTCATGGCGATGCGAGCCCAGCTCGCAGCCGGCAACTCACGGGCAGCCGTCCAGTTGGCCGAGATTGGCCACGATCGGTGGCCATCGTGTGTGGCCTTCGCGCTGGTTCAAGCGCTGGCCAAGATCGAAGGGGGTCGAGCAGCCGAAGCGGTTGAGCTGCTGCAACGGATCGCGGCCAGTGACCCGCTGGGACTGGTGGCCGAATCGGTGCTTGGCGTCGATCACCCTTATCGCAGTCTGTGGCCGCTGGAGATGCAGGCGGCGCTCAGCCGGCCGGTGCCGAGCGAGGTGTCGGGGGTGATGGGCGGCAACCATTTGGACGCGCCGCCAGGATCGGCAGCTAAGCAGCCGACCGGCCGCGAGCCGGCACAGCTCCGTCGCTCGATCCCGAAGCCGGCACCCGGCGAGTCGTTCCAGGGACCAGATTCCGGGGACCGGCCGGCGAACAGCCCCAGCGAAGTGCTGATCCAGGTGCGCAACGAATTCGACCGGCTGGCGAGTAAGCTGAACGTCCGGAGCCCGAGCACCGATGAGGAAGGCCGTGAGCCAGCCTACATCGTGCTCTCTAGCCACACTCGTCTGGTTCAGCAGTTTGGCGAGCCCGCATTCCGCAGAATTGACGCGGCCGTGCTGAAGATGGTAGAGACCGTGCGGCGCAAGCGTGGCTGGAACGCCTACCGGGTCTACATCGATCATCCACGCTCATTGAAACCGTTTGGATTGGTTCCCTGCGACCCGGGCAATGCCTGGCAGATCAAACTGCGCCTGGCCGATCTGGACCAGGTGCTCACGGAGCGGGGCGAGATGATCGGAGCGCTGTTGATCGTCGGCGGGCCGGAGATTGTGCCATTCCATCTGCTCCCGAACCCCACCGACGATGATGATGACTCAGTCCCCTCCGACAATCCGTATGCCACCATTGACGAGAATTACTTCGCGCCGGAGTGGCCGGTCGGCCGATTGCCTTCCGACTCGGATGCTGACCAGATCGTTCAGATGTTGACCAGCGCAACTGCGGCCCACAGCCAGCAACGCCAGTCCGTCCCGGCTTTGAGCAACCTCGGGGTGTGGATTCGAGGCCGACTTGGCCGGTTGTTCCGACCAGAACCCAGGGCAGTTGGATTTACCGCCAGCATTTGGAAACAGTCGTCCTTGGAGGTGTTCCGGCCGATCGGCGCCCCCCGCTCCCTGGTGACTTCACCGCCGGCTTCAGCCGCCTCGGTCATTTCCCGCCCGAGTGGCTTGTCCTACTTCAATCTGCATGGGCTGCAAGATGCGGCCGAGTGGTACGGACAGCGCGATCCGCTCCGCGACCACGGCGCGGCAGTTGAGTTTCCCGTGGCACTGCGGCCGGAGGACATCGTCAATCATGGCCGGGCGCCGAAGGTGGTGTTCAGCGAGGCCTGCTACGGAGCGAACATCCTGGGCAAGGATCAAGACAGCGCCGTCAGTCTGAAGTTTCTGGCCAGTGGCAGCCGGGCGGTCATAGGATCGACCAAGATTTCCTACGGGTCGATTACCCCACCACTGATCGCGGCCGACCTACTTGGGCGTCTGTTCTGGAATGAGTTGGGCAGCGGCCTTGCAGTCGGCGAAGCGCTGCGGAGGGCAAAGCTCAAACTGGCAGGGGAGATGCATGACCGGCAAGGTTTCTTGGACGGTGAGGACCAAAAGACCCTGATCGCATTCGTACTCTACGGCGATCCCCTGTTCACACCTGGTTCGGTCGCCATTTCGAGCGGACCCAAATCAGTGACGCGCAGCTCCCAGCGGCCAGCCGTCATGAAGACCGCCTGCGCCTTGGGCGGCCCTGACCTATTGCAGGCCGACCCAGACTCGGTCACCGCCGATCGAATTCGCAACATCGTGGCCAAGTATTTGCCGTCGATGAGTGACGCCGAGTGCAACGTGCACGGCCAGCATGAGGGGTGTTCATGCGAGGACCACTGCTGCCCCACCCAGCAGGTCGGTATGAAAACCGCGGGCACCGACAGCACGATGGTCGTGACCCTTTCAAAGAAGGTCACGGTCGGAACCAACGTGCACCCGCGCTACGCTCGGGTGACGCTGGATCCGAGTGGCAAGGTCACCAAGCTGGCCGTGTCGCGCTGACCCTCCCCCAAACCCGTCCCCGCTACTAAGCCATTTACCACCATCACACGCAGGCCCGACGCCACGACCGGACCGTGGCACGCATCTTGCATCTTCAAGGCAGATGGAACCCAGAGAACGGCTCGGCTTTCACTACTTCCCGGACGACAGCCATTACACCCAGCACGATCTGGAGCAATGGCTGCCGGCTCTGATGAGGCTGTCCGCCAGCTGGCTGGTGCTTCGGGGAGCCACCAATCGTGCCATCCCGGAGGATTTCATCCGCGGTCTACTGGAAAGCGGAATCCGCCCCATCATCCACATTGCAAGTGATATGGCACAGGTCAACGTCACCGAGTTGGCGCCGTTGATCGCCAGCTATGGCAGTTGGGGGGTACGTGAGCTCATCGTCTTTGATCGGCCCAACATGCGCTACCGCTGGCCATCGATCGGCTGGAGCCGGCCAGGGCTGGTAGAACGCTTCATCGACCGGTTGCTGCCGGTTCTGCAGTTGGAGCGATCGGCCGGCATGCACCCCATCTTCCCTCCGCTCGAGCCGGGAGGCGATTACTGGGACACCGCCTTTTTGGAGACCGCGCTGCGCTCGATGCTGCGGCGTGGAGACACCAATCTGGTCCATGACCTACGGATCGCCGCCTATGCCTGGACGTATGGCCACGCCTTGGACTGGGGCAGCGGCGGTCCTTCGCACTGGCCGGAGAGCTACCCCTACGATGGAGCGGAGCTGGCGCAGAATCAGCGTGGCTTCCGCACTTTCGATTGGTATGGCGAGATCAGCCAATCGGTCGTGGGTCGAACTTTGCCGATGATTGTGATCGCGGGCGGCTCGAGCGGCCCGGGTGAGTTGGTGCCCGAAGTGGTCACCGGCAGCGCTCGCGCCTTGTTGGGCTCTCGCATCCCAGAAACGGTTTTGGCCTTCAACTACCACCTATTGGCGGCCGATCCTGGCACCGCCGAGCATGCGGCCGCCTGGTTTGCCGGCCCGGATGAGCCCAAGCCGATCGTCGCCGCGCTGGAACGTATGTTGAATGCCGCCACCCAGAATCCAAAGACTTCGGTGATGAAGAAGCCGCTTAAGCACTACGTACTGATGCCAGATGGCGGACTGCCGGATGCGGCCTGGGGTTCAGTTCGAGAATTAGCCACCGATGGCGTATTTGGTTATTCGGCCGAGGAGGCGCAGCACGCCAGCCTGGTGACCATCGTTGGCGACGAATCAGCCATCCCGCCTTCGGTCGAGCGCAAGCTGGCCAAGCACGGGTGTCAAGTTCGCCGGATCGCGCCGCAGCACCCGATCTGGCAAGGAATGCGAAGGGATAACGGCAATGGTGACTCTGGAACACGAACAGATTGACCTCTCCGACATCGGAGAAGCCCGCATCAAGGTCATCGGCCTGGGCGGCGCCGGTTCGAATGCCGTCAACCGCATGGTCGAGTTGGGCCTGATCGGCGCCAGCTTCATTGCGGCAAACACCGATCACCAAGCCCTGGAAAGCAGCCTGGCACCGACCAAGATCCAGCTGGGGCCAGGCGTCACGCGCGGGCTGGGAGCTGGAGGAGATCCCCGGGTGGGAGCTGCGGCGGCACTCGAGAGCAGTCGAGAAATCTCGGCCGCGCTTGACGGAGCGGATATGGTATTTCTCACCGCCGGCATGGGCGGCGGGACCGGCACCGGCGCGGCGCCAATCACGGCAGAGATCGCTCGAGAGACCGGCGCGGTGGTGATTGCGACCGTGACCACGCCGTTCGGGTTCGAGATGAGCAAGCGTGCTCGGAATGCCAGTGAGGGCATTCAGCGACTGCAGCCGCACACCCATACACTGATCACGGTTCCGAACGACCGCCTGCTGCAAGTCGTGCCGCGCGATGCCAGTTTGGAAGTTGCCTTCCGCTTTGCCGACGACGTGTTGCGGCAGGGAATTCAGGGCATCGTGGAATTGGTCACCCGCCCCGGGCTGATCAATGTCGATTTCGCCCACGTGCGCTCCATCATGCACCGTGGCGGCGGGGCACTGATGGCCATTGGCTTAGGCGAGGGCGAAAACAAGGCGGCGGTCGCGATTCGCCAGGCGCTGCACCATCCGCTGCTGGAAATCAATAGCCTGGATCAGGCCAGCGGCGCCTTGGTGCACTTCACCGGGGGTGATGACCTCAGTTTGGTGGAAGTGGGTGAAGCGATCGATCAGTTGCGCGAGACGTTGCCCCACGAATCAGAGGTCACGCTGGGTGTCACGCACGAGCCGACCATGCAGGGCCGGGTACAGGTGATCGTGGTCGTTACCGGGATCGGCGGCCGAGCAGTTCAAACGGTAGTCCAGCCCGAAACAGTGCAGACCACCAGCCCCCGCATCGATACCAATATGATCGACAGCGACGATCTTGACCTGCCAACCTTCTTGCGCAAACGTGCGTTCTCGGTAGGAAGATAGGGTCGAGACATGAAGCAGCAAGCAGTGTCCGCGATCGCCCGCAAAGTTGTCGACCAGTTCCCCGAGATGGACGGCGTCAAACCTTCCGTGCGTCGCCAGGGAGTACCCGGCAATGGAGCCAGCCAATTTCTGCTGACCTTCAAGGGGGTGTCTGAGTTGCCCGGTGGGAAGTCGATGAAACGAATTGTCCGTGTCGTGGCTGATGAAGATGGCCACGTAATCCGAATCAGCACATCGAGGTGAGAGATGAACAAACTGCGCTATAAACCGATCGTGATTGTGAACTTGATCGTACTGCGGGCCACGGTGGCCCTCGCCGAGTGGGCGCTCGAGCACCGTCAGGCACTTGCCCAGATCCGCGTGTACGCGCCAGTGTTTGCCGGTGGGATGGCAGCCTACTTCGTAGGCCGAGTCGTCGGTCAAGCGCTGCTCACGCTCTAGCCCAATCAGCCGCAGCAAATTGCGCCCATCTGGCCGACCCGCGAACCGGGTCGGCCGGATCCACGCCGCGGCCCCCGAATTGCCGCGCCTACGTGCCCGGAGTACAATCCGGGCGCATTCGCGGGTACCCACGACGAACTCCCACAGCCGATGACCAGCCAACGCCGGCCGACCTTTGTCTTGTTCATCATCGCGGTCTTCTTTGTGGCCGGCGTGATGACCGTGGTATTGGGAGGCGACGCCAGTGAAAGCCCGGGAACACCCTCACCCGGCGTGCTGGGCGAAAGCGTTCTGGTGCTGGGAGTTGACGATCTGACCGCCCAATCTCCCCGCCTGGTCGCGGTGTGGCACGCCAGTTTCAGCCCCGACGGGCGCGAGCTGCTGCTCCTGGGAGATCCGGTGGACCGGCCAGTCTGTGACAGCCAGGCCGAGAACCTGCAACAGCTCTTTTTGTGGGATCCCGAGCACGGGGTTGCAGAGGAATTCCTGTCAGAATTCGGCGACAAGCAACTCACCGCCTACGTGGTTGCGGACGAAGTAGCTTTCGCCGGGTTGATCGATCAGTTGTCAGGGGTCGAGTTGAACGGGGCGCTGCTCGAATCGGACCAAGTGATCGCCGTGATGCGCTCGCTGTACCAGAACCCAGCTGGTCTGCTGACTTCGCAAGAGCAGTTCCTGATCGCGCTCAGCCAGCGCGGAGCAGAAGCCGGTTCACGGGTGGATCTCAATTCGCTGGTCGAACTGATTCCTCGGCACGCCTACAGTTCGGTTCCCCCACAGCAGCTGTTCACGTTGTACTTGCGGTTGCAGCCGCTGGATAGCTCATCGATCCTGGTGTTCGCGCCCCCCACCAGTCCTCCGACCTGCGACGGGTAGTTAGACCCCCACAGCTCTCCCAGTCAGGCGTTCGCCAGCGGCTGTCAATGCCGCCTTCCGAACAACAAAACGGGCTGCCAAGCGGCAACCCGACGGTAGTGCGCTGGGTGGGAGTTGAACCCACACGCCTTGCGGCACATGGCCCTCAACCATGCCTGTCTGCCAATTCCAGCACCAGCGCAGGGTTCCGCGGTATTATAGCGGACGGCCTAGGCGTGTCAACCTAGGCCGCATTTTGAGCCTCGCCACCGCCCCGCTGCAACGATCAACGGCTGGACTGGACCGATTTGGCCCTTGGGCGGTGGGTGGCGTTCAACTGAGATTGGGCGGACCAAGTTGCCTCGCATCGTGCTTGACGGGATGGGAAGTGATCTCCATCCGGAACCAGAACTGGCAGCGGCCGAGCTAGCAGTTCAGCGCTGGGGCGAGCCGATCTGGCTCACCGGGCCGGAACGGCTGCTGAGACCCCGGATCCACAGTGGGCGGATCGAATTGTTGGATGCGCCCGAGGTGATCTCGATGACCGAAAAGCCGTCGCTCGCCGCCCGGCGCAAGACCAGAAACAGCATGACGGTCGGGATGGAGCAACTCAAGAGTGGTCAGGCCGATGCGTTCGTGACGATGGGCAATACCGGCGGCGCCCTGGCGAGCGCGCTGTTCACCCTGGGAAGGCTGAAGGGGGTTAAACGTCCGGCGTTGAGCGTGGTGCTGCCGGTCAGAGACGGCCAGGCGGTGATGCTCGATATCGGGGCAAACGCCGAGTGCAAACCGGACTATCTGCTCCAGTTCGCGGTTCTGGGCGCGATCCACGCCCGGTTGATGATGGATCGTGAACGCCCACGGATCGGGCTGCTGTCCAGCGGTGAGGAGGCGGGAAAGGGTACCGAGCTCGTGCGGAACAGTTATCAGGCGCTGGCCAACTCTGGCCTGGACTTCCGGGGAAATGTGGAGCCCAAGGAGGTCTATCAGGGCCAGGTGGATGTGGTGGTGACCGATGGGTTCACCGGAAACGTGTTCATCAAGACCAGCGAAGCGGTGGCGGCGTTGATCGTTGCCGTCATGCGGGCGGAGGTGGCGGCCTCACCGCTCACGGCGGCAGGCGGTGCGCTGGCCCGACCGGCGCTGCGGCGGGTGTTCAAGCTACTCGATCCCGGAGAATACGGCGCAGCTCCGCTGCTCGGGGCGGATGGCCTGGTCTTTATCGGTCATGGTCGCAGCGATGAAAAGGCGATCCTGACCGCCATTCAGGTGGCGAGGCAGGCAGTGGAAGTCAATCTGCTGCAGGCGATGCGGGATGGGATCGCGGAGTTGATGTGAGCCATTCTCTGAACCACCGCCATCGGGCAGTTGTGACCGGCATGGGCTTGGTGACCTCGGTCGGGTCCGATCTGGAGAACTTCTGGCAAGCCCTGCTGACCGGCCGGTCGGGCGTGCGGCGGATCACGCACTTCGAGCCCAGCGGATTCCCATGCCAGGTAGCGGGCGAAATCCCAAGTTTCGAGCCCACCGAGTTCATGACCAGCAAGGAAGCCCGGCGGATGTCTCGCGCCTCCCAGATCGCGCTGGCCGCGACCAGCATGGCAATCTCCGATAGCGGTTTGCCCCAGCAACTGCCCAACCCGGAACGGGTTGGCGTGAGCCTGGGAACCGCCATCGGCGGACTGGACCGGGCTTTCGAGGCCTACCTGACGTTTCGCGAGCACGGCTACAGCCGAGTCAATCCGTTTGCCGTGCCATCCGCCATGCACAATATCTCGAACTTCCACCTGGCAGACCGGTTCGGCGCCTTCGGGCCAAATCGAACCATCGTGACTGCCTGCGCGGCGGGCACCCAGGCGGTCGGCGAAGGCGCCGATCTCATCCGCGCCGGCCTGGCGGATGTGGTGCTGGCCGGCGGCACGGAGGCCCAGGTGCAGGATTTCATGTTTGCCGGATTTGCCGCCATGCGGGCCCTGCCGACAAGCTTCAACGACGAACCCCAGCGGGCTTCCCGCCCGTTCGACGCGCTGCGGGAGGGTTTCGTGTTCTCTGAAGGCGCGGCTGCCCTGGTGTTGGAGAGCTACGAGCACGCCAGCCAGCGCGGCGCTCACATGTACGCCGAGATCGCCGGCCACGCCAGCTCCAGCGATGCTTTCCACATGGCCGCGCCGGACCCGTCCGGTCAGGGCGCGCTGCGCACCATGAAATGGGCCCTGGAAGATGCCCAGATCTCGCCGGATCAGGTCGGATATATCAATGCCCACGGAACTTCGACGCCGGCCAACGACTCGGTTGAGACGCTGGCGATCAAGCTGCTGTTCGGCGAGCAGGCCTACAACATCCCGGTCTCATCGACCAAATCGATGCTCGGTCACGCTATGGGCGCCTCGGGATCGATCGAAGCGATCGTCTGTGCACTGACATTGGACCGCAAGGAAATCCACCCCACCATCAATCTGGAAAACGCGGATCCCGAGTGCGACCTGGACTACGTGCCGGGCGAGGCCCGACAATCGACGGTCGATGTCGTGCTCTCCAACTCGTTTGGCCTGGGCGGTCAGAACGCCTGTCTGGTGATGCGCCGGGTCTGATGCAATCGTTCACCAACCTGTCCCGCATCCGCCTCTACGCCCGAATCTCGCGGGTCATGGCCTTTGGAGGGCTGGGGCTGATGGGCCTGGCGGTGCTGGTGTCATTGCGGCCGCCCTACTCGTTCAATCTGGTGTTCACACTGCTGATCATCGGGATGCTGACCTCCCAGATTGGCCTGCCGTTGCGAAACAGGTGGGACCGTGAGCCGCGCTTCGACCAGGTGCTGGATGAGGGTCTGAAGGGACTGGACAAGCGGTTCGTGGTCTTCCACCACTTCCTCGGCGCCAGCCATGTGCTCAACTGCCCATCCGGCGTATTTGCGCTGATTCCACGGATAGAGGATGGAGAAATCGCCTATCGCGACGGACAGTGGCAGCGAACACTGGCCAAGGGCGGCTTGCTGCGGCGAGCCGGTCCTCGACCGCTCCGCGGCCTTGAGCGAGAGGCTGCAGGCGAGGCCGAGCGCGCTCAACGCAGGCTCGATCGTCTCACCGAGGCACCGAAGGTGGAGCCGTTGCTGGTGTTCCTGCACTCAGGCGCGAACGTACAACCGGACAGCGCCCCCATTCCGGTCACGCACATCAAGAAACTTAAGAGCACACTGCGCAAGCTCCCCAAGGCGCCCAGCCTGACCGACCTCCAGATCGAAGCACTGCAAACCCAGCTCAAACTCGCAGCCTGAACTGCGGAACCCTGGACCACGGTCGAGCTGGAGCTTGAGGATCCGAGCACTTTCCCTTGTGGCTATGCGCAACGCATGCAGTGAGCGGCCCGCACCCGGGGCTCGCGGATCGCCAGCAGCAGGCACAAAAAAAAAGCCCCTGCGCGAAGGCAGGGGCTTAACTTGCGTTTCGGTGATGCCGCGCGGAGCGTCAGCCCTTCAGATAGTCGTTCAGCGACTCGCGCGAGATTCGGTACGCGTTCCCGATCTTCTTAGCCTTGAGCTCGCCGCCTTCGATCGCGGCGACCAAGTCCTCCTCCGCCACCTTCAGGAACCCAGCAGCTTCGCCAGGGGTCATCACATCTGGCATCGCGCCGCTGGCAGCCTCGGCCTTACCGCCGCCTTCGCTCCCCTTGCGAACTGCGTCGCTGATGGCAGAGCCAATTCCCATGCCGGCCCCGATCCCCGCGGTGAGCCCGGCCCCACCTGAGGGGTTACGTGCTGCATCGCGCATGGCGTCGGCCGCCTGCAGCTGGGTGTAGGTCTCCATGTCGAGCATGCCCATTGCCCGAAGCTCCTCGGCCGACTTGTCGGAGGGCTTCAAGCTCTCAATATAGAAGGCTTTCAGTGTCAAACCCAGCGCCTTGAAGTCGTCCTGGGCCTTTGCCCGAACGCCGGCACCCAGCTCTTCCACCATTCCGATCAGTTCCGGAACGCTGCTGGCCGCGGTGGTCTCGCCCAACAGGTCTTGCAGCTTCGACAGCAACATCGAGCGCAGCCGGCTCTGGATGTCGTGCGTGCTGTAGACCCCCATCGCGCCGACTAACTGGGTCACGAACTGTTGCGGGTCGGAGATCTGAATCCCGTAACTTCCAAACCCCTGCAGCAGCGCAATCCCCAGGCCGACGCCCGGGTTGTTGACCAGGATCGGTTGGGCCGTGCCCCACTTCTCGTCGGCAAACTCCCGCATCGAGACGAAATAGACTTCTGCCGGGAACGGGCTCTGATCGTTAAAGGCTTTGCCGATCAGGTCCACCAACAACGGGATGTTGGCGGTCGTGATCGTGTGTCGGCCCGGCCCGAAGCTGTCAAGCGCCTTCCCATCCCGAAAGAACACCGCGCTCTGGGCTTCTCGGACGATGACTTGACTGCCGATTCGGAAATCACCCGAACCGGTCTCCGGCAGGCGATGGACGAATTCATTCGCCATCTCGTTCGGATATTCGACAATATCGAAGATTCTCGCCATGTCTGATCTGTCTCCTAGCGGCTCATCACGGTTTCATCGCGCAGCTCGTAAGTTGCGCTGACATCTGCAGCTACCCGCACCAACGTGGCGATCACCGCCGGCAGTTCTTCCTTGCCAAACGCGCTCTCCACGCCGTCGATCGCCGACCCCAGCTGATCGGCTTTCTGGAGCAGCATCAAATCGTACTGGTACAGCCTGTCGAGCTCGTCCTGATTGATGCGGGCCGCATCGAAGAAGCCTGCATATCCCCGTGGCGCGTTCTTGACCCGATCAATAAAACCGCGGATCTTCACCGCAGCGGCTTCCAGATCGTCTACCAACTCTAACTGCTTGTTGGCGATCATCTGCTTTTGTAGGTCAGAGATCCGCTGCCACTGCTGCTCGTATCGCTGCGCCAGGCCATCTCGCAGCATCTTGTCGGCGTCTCGCCGCCGTTCCCGATCGTAGTAGCCCAGGAAGCCTGAGACAAAGTTCTGGATCTTTCCCAGCAGGTCCTTGCCTTCAGTCACCTTCTCCATCGGATCTGACATATCCATTGAATCTGTCATGCTCTGCTCCTGCAATTCCTGCGCAAACTGACCGGATTATAGCGCGCGGCATCCGCGAGTTCGCCTCCGCTCGGCTGACGGAGCGCTGACATCGGCGTGAGTATAATTCGCCCGCCATGTCCCTTGATGGACAGCGAGTCGACCCAACCCGCTACAGTTTGATCCCGCGCACCCTCACCTTCCTGGTCCGCGGGAACCAGGTGCTGCTCATCCAGCTCGGAGCCAAGCATGCCGGCTGGAACGGGCTCTACAATGGGCTCGGGGGCCACATCGAACAGGGGGAAGACCCCCGATCCGCAGCGGTGCGTGAGGTACTTGAGGAGAGCGGACTGGAAGTGGCCGATCAGCGGTTGTGCGGGGTTGTGACGGTGGATACTCAAAGCAACCCAGGCATCGGCCTGTACGTCTTCGTGGGCGAGCTGGATCGTGAGCGGGCAGATCCAGGCATGGACAACCTGGCGTGGCACTCCATCGACGAGCTCGGGAACGTTCCGCTGGTCGAGGACCTCCCCACTCTGCTTCCGGCTGCGCTGAAGGCCTATCGCGAGCGCTCGACCTTCTCTGCCTGCTACACCTATTCGAGCAGCGGAGAGCTACGGATCCAGTTCAGCTGATGCAGGTCCCGGCCCGGGCGCGTTCATTTCTGCCGCATGGTTGGCTGGGCATCGCAATCTTGTTGGGCGGCCAGGCCGCCCTGGCGGCCGGCGTGCCCTGGATCGCAACCTGGTTGACTCCGGTGATGTGGACCGGACTCATTTTGCTGGTCGACGCACTGGTGTTCCGGCTCCGAGGGCGCTCCTGGCTCAGAAGCCGCGGCCGCGAGTTCCCGCTCTTGGTTCTGGTTTCGGTTGGGGTCTGGCTGCTGTTTGAAGCCTACAACCTGCATTTGCACAACTGGCAGTACGCCGGACTCCCGAATAGCTCACTGGTGCGTGACTTGGGGTACTTCTGGTCGTTCGCCACGATCATGCCGGGAGTATTCGAGGTCAGCGATCTGGCCGAAGCCTTGCTGGAACGGTTCGGATGGGCCCGGCCAACCGAGCGACGCTTGAGACTCGGTCCAGGCTGGGCTTGGTCGATCGCCGGTTTGGCGATGATCAGTGTCCCCCTGACGCTGTCGTCGGAGCAGGCCGCCTACTTGTTTGGGGCGGTATGGATCGGCTTCTTCGTGTTGATTGATCCGCTCAATGGCCAGCTGGGCGTCCCATCGCTGCGCCGGCAATGGATTGGCGGTGACCGTCGAAGATCGATTGCCCTGCTGATCGGAGGCCTGGCCTGCGGCTTGTTGTGGGAGGCCTGGAATCAACAGGCTGCCTCAGCCGGCGGTGCCTACTGGATATACACCTTTCCTGGCGCTCTCCGCCCGCTCGGTCTGCGTTACGGACAAATGCCGCTGCTCGGTCTGCTGGGGTTTCCACCGTTCGCTTTGGAGCTGCATGCCTTTTATCAGCTGCTGAGGCAGATGCTGGGGGGCGAAAGGATCTTCGGAAGTTCTCGAGATCGCGGCTAGCACACGCTCTCTCGGCGGTTCAAGTTGGATCAGGTCCCCGGCCAACTGTAAAAGGCGAGCATCGTCGTTCCGTACACTCGTTGGTCGGTCAGTTTGAGTTCGCTCAGTTCAAGCTCGAGGTACTCTCTAGGGTGTATCTGGGCCACCACCCACGCGTCCGGATTGAGCCACTGAACCCGCCGATCCAGAACCCTCACGCATCGGCTCCAAAGCTCTGAGTATTGGGGCGGTGCGACGTATACGATGTCGAAGGGCTGGTCGGCCGTCCGTTCGAGGTAAGTGAAGACGTCCGACTGGACGACCATGGCCGAGGCCGCCAACCCGGTGGTTTCCAGGTTAGCGCGGATTACTTCGATCGCCGCTGAGTGCCGCTCGACGAACGTGGCATGGTCGGCGTCACGGCTTAGCGCCTCGATGCCAACCCCACCGGTTCCGGCAAACAGATCCAGAAACCGACAGCCCGGCACCGAGAGGCCCAGGATGTTGAACAACGACTCTTTCACCCGGTCGCTGATCGGCCGCGTGATGTCGCCCTTCACCATTCGCAACCGCCGGCCTTTGGCACGGCCGGCAATCACGCGAATCAATTCAACAGCTCGGGGATCGCTTCTGGATGGTCCGCCACGGAGACTCCGGCGGACTGAAGCGCTTCGATCTTGTCGGAGGCCAACCCGGATCCGGATTCAATAATGGCGCCGGCGTGACCCATGCGTTTGCCGGCCGGCGCGGTTCGGCCGGCGATGAAACCCACCACCGGTTTGGTCATTCGGTCGGCGATAAATTCCGCGGCGCGTTCTTCAGCGGTGCCGCCGATCTCGCCGATCATCACCACCGACTCGGTGTGCGGGTCGTCTTCAAACATCTCCAGTACATCGATGAAGCTGGTGCCGTTAATCGGGTCGCCGCCGATCCCCACGCAGGTGGTAACCCCCTGCCCGTGCTCATTGAGGGCATGCAGCACCTCATAGGTCAAGGTTCCGGAGCGTGAAACGACCCCAATCGGGCCCGGTTGAGCGATGTGACCTGGAATGATTCCGACCTTGCACTCACCCGGCGTCAGCATTCCGGGGCAGTTCGGCCCCACCAGTCGGACGCCTTTCTGATCCAGATAACGGCGCACCATGATCATGTCGCGCACCGGAATCCCTTCGGTGATGCAGACGATCAGCGGCACGCCTGAATCGGCGGCTTCCAGCATGGCATCCGCCGCGAACCGGGCCGGCACAAACGACACGCTGCAAGTGGCGCCGGTGGCAGTCAGCGCACGCTCCATGGTGTCGAACACTGGGAGCTTGCCCTCGAACAACCACTCTCCGCCCTTGCCCGGGGTGACCCCGGCCACGACGTTGGTTCCGTAGTCGATCATCTGAGCCGCGTGGAACAGCCCTTCGCGGCCGGTCACTCCCTGCACAACCACCCGGGTGTTCTTATCGATCAGAATGCTCACCGGACGGTCTCGGCCCGAGCCGCGGCAATTGCCTGCGTGGCCGCATCCACGAGCGATCGAGCAGTCGGTATCTCGGCGTCGGCCAGCAACTTGCGGCCCTCGGACTCGTTGGTTCCTACCAGACGGACGACCATCGGAAGCTCGGTCTTGACCTCATCCAAGGCGATCAGGATGCCCCTGGCGACTTCATCGCAGCGCGTGATCCCACCGAAGATGTTGAACATCACGGACCGGACCGCCGGGTCGGAAAGGATGATCTCGATCGCGGCGGCTACCTTTTCTGCCGCGGCACCTCCGCCCACATCCAGGAAGTTGGCCGGCTCGCCTCCCAGGTGCTTGATCACGTCCATGGTCGCCATCGCCAGCCCGGCGCCGTTGACCATGCAGCCGATATCTCCTTCGAGCTTGACGTAGGACAGGCCATACTTGCGAGCTTCCCGCTCGGACGGCACTTCGGCATCCACATCCCGCAGTTCCTCCAGGTCGGGGTGCCGGTACAGCGCGTTATCGTCCAGCACGATCTTGCCGTCGACCGCAAGCATTCCACCCGCGGCGGTGATGACCAGCGGGTTGATTTCGGCCAAAGTGGCATCGGCCTCGACGAAGGTCTCATATAGGCCGCGAGCGATCTTGCCAAACTCGCCCCAGTTCTGATGTGGTAGTTCCAAATCTGCCGCCAGGCTGCGGGCCTGGTATTCGCGGAGGCCCAGCAGCGGGTCGATCCGAATCCGGACGATCTTCTCCGGCGACTTCCTGGCGACCTCCTCGATCTCGACCCCGCCCTCGGCGGAGCCGATCAATACCGGGCAGCGAGCCGCCCGATCGTTGGTAATCCCCAGGTAGATTTCGGAAGCGATGTCTGCCGCCTCGTCCACCAACACCCGGCGCACCGGCAGGCCCTTGATCTTCATCGCCAACACCTGAGTTGCCAGCTCCTCGGCCTCCTGTGGCGACCGTGCCAAGCGAATGCCTCCTGCCTTGCCCCGGCCACCAACCAGGACTTGGGCCTTCACCACGGTCCTGCCGCCGAGCTCGGTGGCGATGGCCTTGACCTCTGCCGCGGAGCTGGCAACTCTGCCCCGCGGGATAGCCACCCCGTGCTTCGCGAAGAGCTGTTTGCTCTGGTACTCGTGTAGTTTCATTGAGTCTCGAACAACATCAGTCGATCATTACCTCCGTCGACCACCCAAAGTTGATTGTCCGCGGTGAAGCCCAGCCCGGCCGGCAATCCGAGGGTCGCCTCACCCGCTCCGTAGCTGCCCCAACCGGTCTGAAACTCGCCCTGTGGATTGAAGCACAGGATTCGATAGCCTTCCGGGTCCGACAAACACACCAATCCGTCGGCGCTGACCGCAAGGTATGGCTTATTGTTCAATGATTGGCCCAGCCAGCCGTCGATCGGCCACTCCGCGGCAGCGATGAAGTTTCCAGCTCCCAGCTCTTCAAACACCTGCACCCGCTGGTTCCAGGTATCCGCCACGAAGATCCGTCCCTGCGAGTCGACCGCGATTCCGACCGGCTCGTCCATCGAGCCAAGCTGCAACCCAAACCCGCCAAACTGCCCCAGCGGCGCTCCATCTGCGCCAAACACGACCACTCGCTTGTTGCCGGTATCGACCACAAACAGCCGGCCGTTCTGGTCCACGGTCACCGCCCTCGGCCCCCAGAAGGCCGTCGGCTCGCCGGTCTGCCCAAAGACTCCGAACATGCCCAGGAAATCTCCGTCCGCGGTGAAGTGCTGAATTCGATGGTTCCAGGTATCAGCGACGAACACCGTGCCATCTGGCGCTACCGCAACGTCCCAGGGCTCGTTAAAGCTCCCGGCGGGAGCCACCTGGCCCTCTGCAGCGACTACCAGTGATCCCCACTGGCCCAGCGGTTCTCCATCGGAACTGAAGTGCTCGATCCGGCTGTTGGCCGTATCCGCTACGTAGAGGTCGCCGTTGGGAGCGATCGACATGCCACGCGGCCCGCTGAACTGTCCGAGCGCGGTGCCGGTTCCCCCGATCAGCTCGCTGGCAGCCCGCACCGTGAGCAGGTCTGCGTAGGGATCGACGTAGGGCTCGACCGAGAGCGTATTGGGCGTCACCCCGTAGTCCCAGATCAATCCGGCAATGTCCTTGCGAATGTAGAGCTTCATTCGATCGGACGGAGTCCAATTCTCGAGGCTGAAATCGCGGCCGGTGACCGCAGCGTAGGCAGTGTAGTCCCGATTCAGCCAGATATCCCACAATGCGGCCCGCGTGGCGGGCGAGATCAGCGCGTTGCCTAGCCGCTCGAGAGTGAGGCCGAAATAATCCTGCATCGGCCAGACCATGCGAATGTATTCGAAGCTGTAGTAGCGATCCGCCATCAACGGATCGACTTTGGCCCAGTTGTTGTCGCCGGCGATGACTACCGGGTAGTTCAACAGGTCCCGGCTTGGGTTGGGCCCGTAGTACAGGGCATTGGGATAGCTTCGCATGTACCAATTCACCGGCCAAGACACATCGTCGTCGAATGCCACCTGAATTGCCAGCCCGTCAGTCGTTCGACGCGAAAGGTCCTCGACCTGGCTCATCACGGTCTTGACCCCCGCAGCGCCGTGAGCGTAGACCAAGAACTCCTTTGCATTGTCGTAGTTGATGTAGGCGGCACGGAAGGCGGCCCGAATGCTGAGCAGCGTCAATACCCCAAGGATGATCAGTCCGGCAAGTCGGCGCAGCTGGAGCGTGTCCCAACCGCGACCGAGCGAGATCAGCGCTGCCAGGGAGCCGATTGCGACCGCCGCAGAGGCGATGAATGCGTTTGTAACTCGTAGTTGCTCCAAAGTGCTGCCTGCAAACGGGGCGGTGGAACCCAACAGGCTTCCGACTGCCCGACTCAGCGATAAGACCAGCATCAGCACCAAGCCGGCGATCAGCCAACCCCGGGTTTCGAGCATCCGGCGCCAGTCCAGCGATTCCAGGAAGCGTCCGATTCCCCATCCCGCCAACAGGATCAATGGGAGGGCGATGTGCACGGTCAGCCAGGGCATACGCTCGCCTGCGAATGAATAGCCAAGCAAGGAGGTCAGTGCCCAGAAGGCCAGCATCGGTAGCACTGGGAAACTGCGGACGGCGGCCTCACCCTTCACTTTGGTGACGGTCGGGGCTGCGGCACTGCGCAAACCATAGAACAGCGCGATCAGCGAGCCAACCACCGGAAGGAATTCGTAAAACGGCAGCTGGATCAGTGCGTAATAGTAGGCAGGCTGACTGCCACGGCGAACACCATGCTGTACCAGCCAGTATCCAAGCGACCCGACCAGCCCGGTGGCGACGCCGTCACTATTGGTGAACAAGGTGGTGAAGAACAGAAAGAATGGGAAGTAGAAGGCGCCGGCCAGCGGCAGCCAGCGTCGCAGGTCCCAGGCCCACCCGATGGCGAGGCTGACTCCGATCAAGAGCAGCACGACCAGCAGAGTCTTGCCGCGGGCCGCCGGGTCCTGATAGGCAAGCGGATCCCAGCCCAGCATATTGGCCGGAATGGCGCCCAGCTGAGGCAGCACCATCGTGCCGATTACCAACAGCAAGTCCAGCGCTGGAAACTCGGTGCGCAACTTGCCGCGGAACTCTCCCACAACCCCGGTCGCGGTCATCGCCAGGCCCACCAGCGCCAGGCCGGCCCCTGCGGCAACCACCGGTGAGAGCCTGGTTCCAGGCTCGATGGCGGCCTCCAGGTCCAGCGGCTGCGCCGCGGCGGCTTGGGTCGCGCCGGCGGCCCGCTCCCGGAAGTAGGTGACCAGCGAGACCGAGGATCCCACCACCGCCACTGCTGCGCCGATCAGGAATAGGCTGCGCAGCGACTGGTTGATCCACGACCGGCGCACCAACTGCCAGACCAAATACCCAGCGAGAAACGCCAGCAGCTGCGCGGTGTAAATGAATGCGGTTTCCTTGGTTGTGAAGTGCAGCGAAACCGAGATCACCAGCAAATACAGCCATCGGCTGTTCCTGGATTCAAAATAGCGAAAGACCGCCAGAAAGGTCAGGAGCGCTTCGACCACCACAAAGGACTCGTTGCGCACGTAGCGGCTGTAGTACAGCATGTAGGGCGAGAACAGCATCATCGCCGCCGCCACCAGCGCCCCGGTTGTGCCCAGCCAACGCTTGAAGAAATACAGCAGCCCGACCGCCGCGATTCCCGCCATTGCAGCCGGGATTCGGGCGGTTGCGTCGGAATCCCCGAACAGGAAGTACGAGAGCGCGATCAGGTGGAACTGCATCGGCCCGTGCATCAGCGGTGTGTGCTGAAAGCCCTGTCCAGTTTCGAGCCGGTAGGAATAGTAGGTATGCAGACTCTCGTCGTGGCTCATCACCCGCGCGCCGAGGTCATGGAAACGGGTGAGGATCGCCGCGAGCAGCAGGCCAGCAACGACCAGCGTCTCGGCATTCACCGCGATCCTCAACGATAGAACTCGATCGAGCCAACGACCGGATGCGGTCGGTGCAGCGACACTGCTTTCCATCAACTCGCCTCGATTGCGGACTGCAATTCGATGATCTCTGATTTCTCCAGAACGCGCCAACTGCCAGGTTGAAGCTCACCAAGCGCCAGGCTGGCGAGCCGGATGCGGATCAAACGCTCCACTTTCAGCCCGAGCAACTCGGCTGTCTCGCGGATCTGTCGTTTGCGACCCTGACGCAGCACGACTCGGACCCAAGAGCCGCTCTTCCCGCGCATCGGCTCCACTTCGGCGGACCCGCTGCGGTGGCCGCTGGGCAGCCGAACTCCGCTTCGCCACTGGCGCAATTGATCTTGATCAGGGTACCGGTCGAGCAACACCCGGTATTCTTTCTCATGCCCAAAACGCGGATGCGTGAGCCGATAGGTCAACTCACCGTCGTTGGTCAGCAGCATCAGGCCCTCACTGTCCAGGTCTAACCGGCCCACCGGCTGCAAACGGACCTCGCTGTCTACCAGGTCCAGCACAGTCGGCCAGCCCCCTTGCGATCGACTGGTACTCAAGACGCCACGCGGTTTGTGCAAGGCGATGTAGGTGAGCGGGTCCGCGGAGCGCAGCGGATCGCCGTCGACCGTGATCTGATCTCTTCCCAGGATCGCCCGATCACCCAGTTTGGCTCGAGCCCCGTTGACGCTCACCCGCCCTTCCCGAATCATCTGCTCGCACTTCCGCCGCGCCCCGTAGCCGGCGGCCGCCATGAGTTTCTGCAGCTTGGCGGAGGCCTCGCTACTCGGATTGGACATCGAGTTGCGGAAGCTCCTCCAGTGAACTCAGTCCAAAGTGCTGCAGAAACTCAGTCCCAGTCGAATACAGGATGGGTCGGCCGGGGCCTGGGCTGCGGCCGCTTTCCTCAACCAGACCGAATCGGAGCAGAGTCCGAAGTGAGGTGTCGGAGTTGACGCCGCGAATCGAGTCAATCTCTGGCCGAGTGATGGGCTGACGGTAGCTGATGATCGCCAGCACTTCCAATGCCGCTCGACTCAAACGACTCCGGTTATCGAGTTGCAGAAATCGCTGGACGTGGCCGGCGAATTCGGGGGCGGTGGTGAGCTGCGCCTGGCCTCGGTGAGTTTGCAGGCGCAATCCGCGTTCACTGTACTCTTGCTGGAGCCGGGCCAGCGCGCTTTCGACCTCAGCCGGCTGCACCTCCAGCGCCTCCGCCAATTGAGTGATCTCGGCCGGACCCGGCGAGGCGAACAGTACCGCCTCCAGCTGGCTGAGCAGCTGGCGCCTGACTCGGCTATGTTGATCGACGGCATTCACTCCCTGTTCAGATTCCATCCGGATGCTATAATCCCGCCCCGCTTGCCAAGGTGACCAAGCCCATCCGCACCGCCCCCCCTCTTCGAATCGCCCTCATCGCCGGCCTGCTTTCGGTTGGGATGCTGGCCTGTCGGCTCGGCCCGCGCCCACCGCTCGAGTCGGTCGAGGCATCTTCGCAAGAATTAGATTCATTCAGCGACGCCTGGCGGTCGGCCCTGTCGATCGGGCGCGGCGAGGTGGAACTGGTGATCACCGAACAGCAGTTGACTTCGTTCTTGGCCTCGCGGATTACGGAAGCCGAACGACCGATTCTCGAAAAGCCACAGATCTTGCTGCGTGATGGAACGATCAGGATCTACGGAGTTGCCGACTTCGGTCCGATCGAGGCCGGGGCGTTGGTAGTCGTTCAACCGGTGCTTGACCCCCAGGGGACGATCGCCTTTGAAGTCACATCCGCCGAACTCGGACCACTACCAGCGCCGCGAGCGATGATGAATGCACTCTCGGAACTGCTTACCGAAGCCTTCACTGGAAAACTGGGGTCGCTGGCCACCGGCATTCGCATCACCTCACTGGCTATCGCAGACGGGCAGGCCGCGATCGTCGGCTCGCTGAGGTAGCGAGCCATTATACCAATCGGGGTTTAAGCACAGGATGAGACGACTCCCAGTCTTGTTTCTAGGATTGCTGCTGGCCGGCTGCGTGAGTCCCCGCACCACCGGCGGCGAGATCGACGTCCAGCTGATGGTCGATGGGCAGCAGCTCCCGGTCACGTTGCCGGTCGGTTCCACCGTGCAAAACGCCATCGATCAGGCCGGGATCGAGCTTGGCCAAATCGACCGGCTTGAGCCCCCCGGCTACACAGTCCTGGTCGACGGGGCCGAGGTGACGGTCGTCCGTCGTTCGGAGCGCTTCGAGATTGAAGAACTCACTCTACCCTTTGCCCGCCAGACGGTACGAAATGAAGGCCTTCCGGAGGGAGAGACCCGGCTGCTGCAGGCTGGTGTCAACGGCACTGAAGAGATCACCTACCGGATTGTCGAGGAGGAGGGAGTCGAGATCTCGCGGCAGGCGGTGAAACAGACGGTTGTCGACGAACCGCAACCTGAGATCATCATGGTCGGCGCCCAGTCCGCCCACACTCCGCTATCCATTGATGGCACGATCGCGTTTCTATCCGGGGGCAATGCCTGGGTCATGGAAGGCAACACGGCCAACCGCCGCCCAGTTGTGGTGAGCGGCGATCTGGACGGACAGGTGTTCCGGGTTTCCCCGGATGGGCGCTGGCTGCTGTTTAGCCGGGCTAGCGATGCCGAGTCGGGCGACTTCAACGGTCTGTGGGTAGTGAATCTGCTGCAGAGCCATCCGACTCCGGTTAACTTGCACATCAGCAATGTGATCCACTTCGCCGATTGGTCTCCCGACGCGGAGTCTCCGACGGTCGCCTATTCAACTGCAGAACCGCGCCAGTCGGCGCCGGGGTGGCAGGCCAACAACGATCTGATGCTGGTGACCCTCAGTTCCACCGGGCGTGTGATCCGGGAGCGCGAGCTGCTGCCGGCGAACCCCGGGGGCCAATACGGATGGTGGGGTACTGAATTCGTTTGGGCTCCGGATGGGGTTCACCTGGGCTTCGCGCAGGCCGACCGGGTCGGTACGATCGATCGTCGCGATCCCGGGTTCGAATCGCTGCACGAGATCACTCCCCTATTGACCGGCAGCGATTGGGCCTGGGTGCCCGGGCTGACCTGGGGCTCAAACAGCCGCACCCTGTATGTGGTCGACCATGGATCCCCGATCGGAATTGAAGACGCCAGCGCCTCGCCGGTGTTTAATCTGGTCGCCCTGGAGGCGGCCGATCGGCCGCCCCTGACCCTGGTGCCCCGCACCGGCATGTTCGCCTACCCATCCGCCTCACCCAGCCAGCTGCTTGGGTCGGGCGAGATCTATAGCCAGATCGCCCTGCTCCAGGCGATGGCCCCGCTGGAAAGCGAGACCAGCGGATACCGATTGATGGTGATGGATCGCGACGGCAGCAATCTGCGTACCCTGTTTCCGGCCACCGGGCAGCCGGGCATCGCCCAGGACGAGCTTCAAGTGCCGGCCTGGTCGCCGGACGGCAGCCGGCTGGCGGTGGTCTACCGCGGCGACCTATGGATCGTGGACGCCCAGTCCGGCGCGGGCGAACAGCTGACGGGAGACGGCTTAACTCGCGCAGTGGATTGGAAGCCGTGAGGCACCGTTACGCCGTACACCGCCCGACCAAAGGGCGTGACGCCGCAAGCGGCTTGACTCGCGCGGTGGATTGGAAGCCGTGAGGCACCGTTACGCCGTACACCGCCCGACCAACGGGCGTGACGCCGCAAGCGGCTTAACTCGAGCAGTGGATTGGAAGCCGTGAGGATCGTTGTCACCGGCGCAGCCGGGTTCATCGGTTCACATTACTGCGACCGGCTCATCGCCGACGGGCACCAGGTCGTGGCAGTCGACAATCTGGTGACCGGGGACGTCGCCAACCTGCAGCAGCTGATCAACCTGGCTGAGTTTCGCTACCTGCAGACCGATGTCTCCAACTTCATCGGCATCGATGGACCGGTTGACATGGTCTGCCATCTGGCGTCGCCTGCCAGCCCAAACCCCGACTCCCCTTATGGCTATCCGCAACTCCCCATCCAGACGCTCAAGGTCGGGGCACTCGGTACCCACAACGCGCTGGGCCTGGCGCGCGCCAAGTCGGCCGGTTTCTTGCTGGCATCCACCTCGGAAGTCTACGGCGATCCGGAGGTGCACCCACAGCGGGAGGATTATCCGGGCAACGTCGATCCGGTCGGCCCGCGCTCGATGTACGACGAGGCCAAACGGTTCGCCGAGGCGATCACCATGGCTTATCACCACTATCACGGGATCGCCACCCGCATCGCGCGCATCTTCAACACTTACGGCCCCCGTATGCGACTGGACGACGGCCGGGTCGTGCCGAATTTCATTGGCCAGGCGCTGGAAGGCAAGCCGCTCACGATCTACGGCGATGGCATGCAGACTCGCAGTTTCTGCTACATCGATGACCTGATCGAGGGTCTGTATCGACTGATGCTGGCGGAGCACCACCAGCCGGTGAACCTGGGCAACCCGACCGAAGTGACTATTGCACAGTTGGCGGACTTAGTGCTTCGATTGACTGGCAGCTCCGCAGGGGTGCAGATCTTGAGCGAGCGCCGTGGCCCCACAGATCCTCAGCAGCGGCGCCCCGACATCGCGCGGGCCAAGGAATTGCTGAATTGGGAACCGAACATTACGCTCGAACACGGACTACAACTCACGATCGAGGACTTCCGGAGTCGCTCTTGAGCATGCGGGCGCGGCGCGAATTCAATCGGTTCTGGAGATTCGCGGTGGTGGGCAGTATCGGAGCGGTGGTCGACTTCGGAACCTTCAACCTACTACGCGGTGCACTCAACGTTCCAGCTGCCCTGGCGCAGGCGTTTTCATTCAGCCTGGCGGTGTTCAGCAACTTCATGTGGAACCGCTACTGGACCTATCCCGACTCACGCAGCAAGCAACCACTGCGGCAGGCCGGCCAATTTGCGCTGGTCAACCTGATCGGACTCGCAATCCGGACCCCGGTATTCGTGCTCGCCCAGCCGGGAATGGTGCAGTTGGTGGAGCGCACCTTCGCCGATCGCGAACTGCCAATTGAGGCAGTCGCCATCGGCTCCAATCTGGCACTAGTGGTCGCGGTGGTCATCGTGCTGTTTTGGAACTTCGGTGTCAATCGAGTGTGGACCTATTCCGATGTCGAGTAGCCTTGAGTTGTGGACGTCGTCGGCCGGTTGCGGCGCGCTTGTATAATCGCCATACAGACCAAAGGGACCGCACTTGTCAAGTTCGACCCAAAAACCAATTCCGATCTACTCCACCGCCGGTGATTGGGCGGCGCTGATGATCTTTCCCTACATCTACAACACCGTCGGCGAGTGGATCGGTTGGGTGACGCCGCAGCGTGACGTCTTCAACATTCAAGGCGTGTACGTCGGCTGGCTGACAAAGGATCCACGGATCCTGCGCAAGCGCATCACCGAAGGATCGCGCGAGCGGCGAGTCTCGCCCCCTCCCCCAAGGCGAATTCGGCCCCCGGCGACGGTCCCGCTGCCGCCGATGATGTCTGAGCTGCCGTTTGAGATCATGGACGTGTTCGACGAGGAGTTCCCGCTGCTGACCACGGCCGACTTCGGCGAGTTCCGAGAGGACATGGATTGAGTTCCGCCAAGACCGTAGCCGCCTCTCGTGTGACATTGAGCCAGCTCATGCAGCCAGAATTTGCCAATCTACGCGGCGCAGTCCACGGCGGCTGGATCATGAAGCTGGCCGACGAAGCCGGCGGGCTGGCGGCCATGCGACACGCCCAGACTGGCGTGGTGACGGTTGCCATCGATCAGATGAGCTTCAACCATCCAATCCGCATCGGCGACTTGGTGGTGCTGCAAGCAGAGGTCACCTATGTCGGCAACTCGTCCATTGAGACCCGAGTGACCGTAACTGCCGAGAATCCGGTGACCGGCTCGCGGCGCCAGACGAACGCCGCCTATCTGGTCTACGTCGCGCTGGACGATCAGGGCCGGCCGACCCCGGTGCCCAGGCTGGAGGCAGAGACCGAATCCGAGAGGCGTCGCATGCAGCAGGGCGAGCAGCGGCAGGCGGCGCGATTGGAACGGGCGCGCGCCGAGCGGGAGCTCACCGGTGCATAGGATCAGCAGAGGATTGAACGCAGGCTGACGCAATGGCCGATTCCGCGATGACGCTGACTGGCCTGCTCGAATTGGCCTCCTCCAAGCGCTTTCTGCAGGTGCCGCTGGGAGCCGACCTGGGGCTGGCCGAGTCGCTCCCGTTTCCGTTCATGGGCCTGGTCGGCCAACCGGAGATGAAACTGGCGCTGCTGCTAAGCCTGGTAAATCCAAACGTCGACGGCGTGCTGCTGATCGGGACCCGCGGCACCGGCAAGACCACCGCGGTCCGCAGTCTGGCGGATCTGCTGCCGGAAGTCGACCGCAGCCTCTGCCCCTATGGTTGTCTGCCAGAAGACATCGAACTCGGCGGGATCGACGAAGTCTGCCCGGATTGCGCCCGCAAGTACGGGGAGGGGGAACCGCTGACATTCCGTGACACGGTGCAGTTGATCGAGCTGCCGTTGAATTCGCGGTTGGAAGACGTCGTGGGCGGGCTCAACGACCAGGAAGGTAGTCCCCGGCGCCACCGGCTGGATCGCGGTCTGCTCGGGCGAGCTGACCGGAACCTGCTCTACATCGATGAGGTCAATCTGCTGGCCGACGAGATCGTGGACGCCATCCTC